>JALZDV010000138.1 GCA_030862345.1 Actinomycetota bacterium
GGCTGTCCTGGCCGGTCTCGGCGGCGTGCATGAAGGAGGTGGCGGCGTACTTCAGCGGTGTCCAGGCGCCGCCGCTGCCGCCGCCCCGGTCGGTGGAGGTGCCCATCAGCGGCTGGGTCGCTGGGCCCCGCGGCGGGCCAGCCCGACCATCGTCGCCAGCTCGTCGCTGCCGGAGTTGGCCCAGACACCGAGAATGGCGGCGGTGCGGGGATCGGCCGCCGGGAGGCGCCGGGCGGCGACCGCGACGTGCTGCACCGGCACGGCCGTCGGGGGCAGCCGGTCGAGCGCCCGGAACAGCACGTCTCGGGCTGCCGCTAGCTGGTCGATCGTCTCGCACACCGCCACGAACGCGTCGTCCGGCGTGGTGAGCAGCGTCCCGGCGAGTGCCTCGACGACTGGGTCCCGGTCCCGAGAATCTGCCGCGACCAGGCGGCGCAGCCCGGCGCGGCGCACCGTGTCCGTCGAGGCGAGCAGCCCAGTGAGCAGGCGTTGCTGAGGGGCGGATAGCCGGGCGGCGGCCACGGCGTCGAGGGTCAGCCGGTCGCGGAGTAGGTGAAGTAGGGCCGCGCTGAGCGCGGAAACGGCGCTCCGGCTGGAACACGTGACCGGCGTGCCGGCGCAGGTGTGGACCGAACTGGAAGCCGACTACCAGGTAGCTCGCACCCGACGCGAGGAGCTGGCACGGCTTGAGTCCCACGTCGGGTGGCCGAAGACATTCCCCGTCGACGAACTCGTCCGCCGCGGATATGTCCGGCGAGACGTGTCAAGTGTGGACCTCTTGCGAGAAGTCCTGTCCTTTTTCAAGGTCGCCACACCGGACGCCTGGCAACAAGTGTGGGCGCTGCCGACCGCCTATCGGAGGTCGCAGGCGTTCGACGTCGAATACGGTGCTCTCGCCTCGTGGCTTCGCATTGGGGAAATCCATGCCGAGAAGCTTGATCTTCGTCCCTTTGATCGGACGACCTTTCGTACCTCACTAGGCGTGATCCGGGAGCTGACGGTCGTTGAAGATCCAGCCGTGTGGCTTCCTCAACTTGAACACCTGTGCGCCGAGGCGGGCGTCGCCCTGGTGATCGAACCGGAGATCAAGGGCGCGCGAATCCACGGGGCAGTGCGGTGGCTGCCATCTGAACGACCACTTATCCAGCTAAGCCTGCGTTACAGCTGGGCCGACATCTTCTGGTTTACCTTCTTTCACGAAGCTGGCCACATTTTGCTCCACGATCGGCGACGGCTGACGTTCATCGACGTAGTAAACCCGGCCAAGGCCGATGACACTATGGAACGTGAGGCCGATGATTTCGCTGGCAGGACGTTGTTGCCCCGGGCCTTCGACGAGCAACTCGCGCGAACCCGATCGCGGAATCAGGTCCTTGCCGTGGCGGGGGAGGCTGGCGTGCATCCTGGCGTCGTGGTCGGCCGACTGCAGCATGATGGTCGGATCCCGTTCAGTCACCTGAACGGGTTGCGCCTGCGCTTCCGCTTCGTGGAGACGTGAGCCCTGGTTCAAACGGGCTGTTGAAGATCTACAAGAAAGGCAACCTGTGAGCGTCGACATTGCGAAAGACGACCGGCTCCTCATCGATGGGGAACTGGTGACGGTCGTGGCCGCGACGTCGACACCCGCCGGCTACGAGTGCATCGTGAAGTCCCCCACCCGCGGGTTGTTGGAGGTCTTCGTCCGCAGCGGCGACGTCGAGAGCTGTAAGGTACCGGCCTCCGACGGCAGCGGGGACAGCGGTCGGGCCATCACCGCCGTGTGGACGGAGTGGATGCGCTGGGCGATCCCGCAAATCCGGTCCGCGGTGTTGGCGACCCGCCCGCTTCGCCCGTTCGCCCACCAAGGACGATGAGCGTACATTTCCTGTTTCTGGCTTAGCCCCGAGCGTTCAGCGCTTGTACGAGTGCTCGCTTAGCAGCGTTCTCGATGGCCGATACCAGACCGATGTCATCAGCTGAATCGCCGCGCCAAAAATCCTCACCATCGGCTTGGAAGGCGATCTCGTTACCTCGTACTTCGAAACGGTAGACAGTCCTGGGAATCGGAGGTTGATTCGGATCTATGTTGCTTGGCCACAGGCGCAATTGAGTCTCTCCAAATGGCGTTTCAGCTACGGCCTGCACGGTGTGGCCGGTTTTGATCCGACTGGAGGCTGTGGGACGACGCTAAACGGTACACAACTTCGTGCGTCTTTGAGGTAAAGAGTCGCAGTCGTGAGTCAAGTTCCGCGCTCGCAAGATGCCTGGGAGACGCAACGAACTCTTGGAACTGGACTTCGAAGTCGTCCGAGTTCATGTCGCCGCCCCTCTCAAGAGTTACTTCGATTGCTTCCATGAGGGATTCCACACTCTGGAACCTCTTGCTGAGCCAGGTTTCGAAGGCTTTGTCGAACACTGCGTTCAACCGAAGCAACTGTCTACCGCGTACCAGACGCGCGAGTTCATCCCGTGCGGGATAGCGCTGATGTGGCGCACGTCCTTCCTCATCCGACAGAACACGCGGCTCGCGACCAGTCAGGCAGTAGAACAACAGGCCAGTGAGTTGTGTGACATCGCTCAAGTGGCTCCGGCTGTTCCCTTCAGCGGCATGCTCCGGAAGCCTTAGGAACCTGTTTCCGACTTCTTCGAGGCGAGTCACATCGTCCAGTTGCGCGTCGTTGAAGGATAACCCGAAGTCCACAAGCACCGGGTCGCATAGCGCTCCTCGGCGAAGCATCACGTTGGCCGGTTTGATATCGCGATGGGTAACCCCGGCAGCATGACATTCGCTCAGCACTTTCCCCACGGCCATCACACAAGCAGCAGTATCTTGCATAGATACTCGGCCATCCTGTTCCACCTTCTGTCGAAGGCTGACGCCGTCGATCCATTCCAGAACCATGAATAGTGGAACTGAAGGTTGTTGCCACTCGGAGGAGTTGTCGTAGATGAGAGCCGACAGTCCGACGCCTGCGACGGTCTCATAGGCAGCGACCTCTCGGCGAAAGCGCTTCCTAGCGACGGCTGAGTTCCTGCGTCGCAACTCCTTGACGAACACGAGTGAGCCGTTGGACTTATCCCTTGCTTGATACGATCGTCCTTGTCCGCCCTGCGCATCGACGTCTCGGACGTGCTCGAACCGGTCGCGACGGTCGCCTCTCACGGGAGATGTAGCGTACGCGCGTTCCGACCGCTGACGGTGGTTTCGACCTCCTTCGGGGGAGGGGCGACCTCGAAGCCGACTCGCACGGCGGGGTTTCATCCATCGCTGGTTCCAGAGGCACGCGACCCCTGCACCGACGGCCCACCATCACCCCTACCAGGTGTCCGCAGATCAAGTAGCCGTCGTGCTTCCCAGGAGGGGTGTGCAAGCGCCCCCGCCAGGTGCACCAAACTTGCTTCTTTCACCCCAGCGGTCACAAGATCACCGCTGGTTTCTTGATCTTCCTCGAAAGTCCTCCCCAGCACATTCGCCGGGGCGGTGCCCAGCGGGGCCCTTGTCTGGCCCTGGTCGCCTCTCGCGCCGGAGGTGCCGTTGTCGGCGCCTCTGTCGCCGAAACGGTGCCGGGTGCGTCTGGGGCTTTGGG
>JALZDV010000180.1 GCA_030862345.1 Actinomycetota bacterium
AGCGACGGTTGTGTAGCCAACCGGCTCTATGCGGGGACAGATCGGCGTGGCTGTCTGCCTAGGCCATGGCGGCCTGGCTCACCAAGACGCTGGCGGCCCACCTGCTTCCAGCATGAAGGCACCCTCTGCGGAGAATGAGCCTCCTGCCGGTTCGCTGCACAACGGCGGCTTTGTGGGCGCTCAACGCGCGGGTTGTGTAGCGAATCGGCTTCCTTGGTGGCAGTTTCAGTGGCCGTACGAGCAGAGGCGGGCTTCGATCTCGGTCACTGCCCTGGGTACATCGACAATCTCGGCTACCCATACGGGCGCCACGGCCTCCGTCAGCTGGGCCATCACGGTGTCGCCGGGACTGATGCCAACCCCCGAAGCCGGTTCCGCGGGCCGGTCCACGGATGTCCTACCGCGTCCGGGACCGTGTCCACAATCCACAGACACCCCGCGATCGACCGTGCCAAGGATGCCGGGCGTGATCGCCTCCAGCACGGCCAACGCGTCGTGAAGAACAGCACCCGGCCCGCCCTGAACGCGTACGCGGGAGTCGGTGCGGTACGCCAACATCGCCGCCGCCGCAGACCCGACGGAGCCGCTGGCACCGATCCGCGCGATGGCAGCCGCATCCAACGCGACCTTCCGGCTCACGTCGAGTCCGACGACCGTGATCGGCAGCCCGGAACTCAGAACCCGGTGCGCCGCTTCGGGATCTGACGAGATGTTGAACTCGGGGGTCGACGGGACATCTCCGGTGGCGTACGACCCGCCCATGATCACCAGCCGATCGATGCGCGCCGCGGCCGCAGGGTCCGTGCCGATGAGCAGGGCGAGATTGGTCAATGGCCCGATGGCGCACACCGTCACCGGACCGGCGGCGGCATGCAGCAGGTCAGCGAGAAACGGTACGGCGGCCGCCTCTTCGGCTCGCCTCTCGGCCGGAGGCAGTTCCACACCACCGAGGCCGTTGGGGCCGTGGATGTGGCTGGCACGGTGCTGGCGGAGCTGCACTAGAGGATGCTGCGCTCCGGCTGCGACCGGAATCTCACCCGCGCCTGCCAGCGCCAGGATGCGCAGCGCATTTTCGGTGGTCTGGGCGACGGACACGTTGCCGAACACGGCGGTCACTGCCCGCAGCTCGACCTCGGGACTGCTGGCGGCGACCAGTAGCGCGATCGCATCATCCACACCGGGGTCGGTGTCGATCACCAGCGTCCTCAGCGGCATGGCCGCGCACTCCAGCATGGAATTCCGGCCCCAACCGCCACCGTCACGCGCACCGGCCAATCAGATCGGTCCCTGCCCCGCCATCAGGGGAAGAAAACATCGAACCTAACGTCGCAGGGTGCCCCTGAGTCGGATGGGGAACCGGAGGGTTGGCGGCGGAGGTAGCGTGGCCGGGATGTTCACCACGCGACCGGAGCTGTCGGGCACCTTCGGGATGGTGGCCAGTACGCATTGGCTGGCCAGCGCAGCCGGGATGGCAGTGCTGGAGGAAGGCGGTACGGCGGTCGACGCCGCGGTAGCCACGGCGTTCACCCTGCACGTGGTCGAACCGCATCTGAACGGGCCAGGCGGCGACGTCCCGATCCTGTTCGCCGGGCCCGGCCAGCCAGCCACGGTCCTCTGTGGACAAGGAGTTGCGCCGGCCGGGGCGACTCTCGAGCATTACCGGAACCAGGACCTCGACGTCATTCCCGGTACCGGACTGCTGGCCGCCGTTGTTCCGGGTGCGGTCAGCGCCTGGCTGATGTTTCTGCGTGATCACGGTACGCTCCCGCTGGAGCGCGTGATCCGATTCGCCATCGACTACGCCCGCAACGGCCACCCGCTGCTTCCCCGTGTCGCGGCGACGATCGCGGCCAGCGCGGACACGTTCCTACGCCATTGGCCGACCTCCGCCGAACTCTGGCTCGACGCCGACGGCAATGCCCCGCAGCCGAACGCGTTGTGGCGCAACAGGAGCCTCGCGTCGACGTACCAGCGAATCCTCGACGCGGCGCACGCCGCGGGCGGGTCACGTGAGCAGCAGATTGACGGTGCGCTCGCCGCTTGGTATGGGGGCTTCGTCGCGGAGGCGATCGAGCAGCACGTCCGTACCGCCGTCATGGACGAGTCCGGGGTACGGCACTCGGGCGTCCTCACTGCCCACGACCTGGCCGAGTGGCGCCCGACGTACGAGAACCCGATCTCCCTGGACTGGCACGGCCACACCGTGTGCAAGGCCGGCCCGTGGAGTCAGGGCCCGGCCTTCTTGCAGACCCTCGGCATCCTCGGGAACCTCTCCGCTGCCCAGGCGCCACATGCCAGCGCCGACCAGATTCACGCCGTCACCGAGGCGATCAAGCTCGCGATGGCCGACCGGGAGGCGTGGTACGGCGATGCACAGCCCGTCCCGATCGATGCGCTGCTGTCCGCGGCGTACGGGCGCGAACGCGCCGCGCTGGTAGGAGACAGCGCGGCCGCCGGGCTGCGGCCCGGCAGCCCCAGCGGGGTCGAGCCCAGGCTCCCCCGGTACGTCCTCGACCCCCCGTCCAGGGACCGGCGCCAGTCCGGAATGGCCGGAGTCGGTGAGCCAACCGTCGCCCGCACCCCGGGGGACACGTGCCATATCGACGTGGTGGACCGGCATGGCACGATCGTCTCGGCGACCCCGTCCGGTGGCTGGCTGCAGTCCTCGCCGACCATTCCCGAGCTCGGGTTCCCACTCGGTACCCGGGGGCAGATGTTCTGGCTCGAGCCGGGCCTGGCCAGCTCGCTGAAACCTGGTACCCGACCCCGCACCACGCTCACTCCGACCCTGGTCATGCGCGGCGACGAGCCGACGATCGGCTTCGGGACCCCCGGCGGGGACCAGCAAGAGCAGTGGCAACTCACGTTCTGGTTGGCGCACAGCCTCGGCGGGATGAACCTGCAGGAGGCGATCGACGCGCCGAGTTGGCACAGCACCGCCTTCCCGCCCTCCTTCGCGCCGCGCGTTCCGCCCGAGCCGGAACTCCTGGTCGAGGATCGGGTCGGCGAGGCCGTGATCACCGACCTCGAGCGGCGCGGGCACACGGTCGTACGATCCGGGCCGTGGTCGCTGGGCCGAATGTCGGCAGTCAGCCGCGACCCGGAGACCGGGACGCTGCGGGCGGCGGCCAATCCGCGGGGGATGCAGGGGTACGCCGCCGGACGGTGACGTCGCGCCGGGCCGTCGCGGTTATGCGCATAACCGTCAGAAAATCGCGCCCACAGTCGCGGTTATGCGCATAACCGCGATCAGCGGTGTGCAGTTCAGGAAGACCCCGCCGGTTCCGGGGCGTAATGCCGGGCAGCGGCCTTAGTGGACACCCGGAGCGCCGCAGAAT
>JALZDV010000199.1 GCA_030862345.1 Actinomycetota bacterium
CTTCTGGATGACCTCCCACTGGGCGGTCAGCCGGTTGACGTCCCGGGTCAGCTCTTCCTCGCTGGCCCCTTCGGCGGCCGTACGGATGATCACACCCGCGTCTTCTGGGACGATCTTCTTCAGGATCGCCTTGAGCCGGCTGCGTTCCACATCGGGCAGCTTGCGGCTGATCCCGGTCATCGACCCGTTGGGGACATAGACGAGGTACCGGCCGGGCAGGCTGACCTGGGAGGTCAACCGGGCGCCCTTGTGACCCATCGGATCCTTGGTCACCTGGACGACGACGCTGTCCCCGGACTTCATGGCCGTCTCGATGTTGCGGGACTTGCCCTCCAGGCCCGCGGCGTCCCAGTTCACCTCGCCGGCGTACAGCACGGCGTTGCGGCCCTTGCCGATGTCGACGAAGGCCGCCTCCATGCTCGGCAAGACGTTCTGCACCTTGCCGAGGTAGACGTTGCCGGCGAAGGAGTTGGAGCTTGCCTGAGTGATGTAGTGCTCGACGACGATGTCGTCCTCGAGAACAGCGATCTGAGTGCGTTCGCCGCTCTGCCGGATGACCATGGCGCGGTTGACCGCCTCGCGGCGGGTGAGGAACTCGGCCTCGGACAGGATCGGTGCGCGGCGCCGACCGGTTTCCCGACCGTCGCGGCGGCGCTGGCGCTTGGCTTCCAGGCGAGTTGAACCGGAGATTCCGCGGACCTCTTCATTGCCGCCGACGCCTTCCCGGCCGCCTACCTCAAGGCGACCGGTGCCGGTTGCGGAGTCGTCGTCATCGGAGCGACGCCGTCGCCGCCGCCGCCGCCGGGTGGAGGTACCAGCCGCTCCGTCCTCGCCGTCCTCGTCGTCCTCTCCCTCCTCGCCGTCCTCGTCGTCAACGCCCGTGCCGTCATCGGAGTCCTGCGCGGGACCTCCTGCGGCCGAACCCTGCGAGCCGTCGCCATCAAGGTCTTCGCCGGTCTTGCCTCGGCCACGCCCGCGCCGGCCTCGGCGACGTCGGTTTCCGCTCTCCCCGTCGGCATCCGGGTCGGAGTCGCCGTCATCGATGTCGCCGTCATCCGCGTTGCCACTCGCGGCGATGTCATCGGCAGCGGCCGGCTTCAGGTCTGCCGGGCTCGGATCATCGGAGCCGTCGCCGTCGGGCCCGTCCACGCCGGTCTTCGCCGACTTGCTGACTCTGCCGGACTTGCCGCCGGCGCCCTTGGCCGCCTTCGTCGCCTTGGTCGTCTTCCCCACCCCGGTTGAGTCGGCGCCGTCGCCCTTGGCTGCGCCGCTCCTGGCCCGCGTTGCCCTGGTCGGGCGCGGGTCGTCCACCGGTGGGTGCTGTTTCCGGCCGTCGATGAAGTCGGCCTCAGTGGCCGCCAGCGGCATCGGCTCGGGGTCCGGGGGGGCCATGAAGGACATCACCGGTGGCGGAGCACTCCGCCGACGGGTCGCCTGGGGCGGACTGGCCTCGAGCGGGTTGTTGTCGGCCCGCTGGGAGTTGCCGGTCTCAGCCTTGCTGATCTCTGCGGTGCTGGTTTCTGCGGTGCTGGTCTCGGTGGTGCCGGTGGGCTCCTCGTCGAGCACTGGTTCTCCGTTTCGCGTACCCGGGCGCCGCTCACCGGAATCCGGTGTTCGGCCGCCGCTCAGGTACGGCGGGTCAGGCGAGCCCGGAGTTCGCGTGTCGCGCCCGGTGCGGGCAGCGGCGGGATCCCGGTCTCGCGGAAGTCTTCGTATCGAGGGTCGAGAGACACTCGAGTGTTGCCGACAACGGCCCGTCGACCGCGCCGCGATCAGGTCTCGCCTGGTGCGCCGTCTCTGGCAGTGGCGGCGCGGTCGGGACCGAGCGGATCAGTCAGCACTCCGGTGGCGCCGTCGAGCCGTCCCTGCCTGAGCCGCGTCGAACGCGAAGTGAGCGGCTCATCCAGTCCGGCGACGGCACCGAGAGCGGTGAGCACATCGTCGGGTCGTACGGCGGGGCTGACCTGTCGTACGACCAGGTCAAGTATCGCACAATCTCCGATAGCGGAGGCTGACGCGCTCACCAGGGCCGCTCGCGCATCGAGCAAGCGCAGCCCCTTCTTGGTCACCCGCTCGACAATGACGCTCTCCCGGCCGAGGAAGTCGTCCAAGGCCGCGATGAGTGTCTGCGGCGCGACCGAGGGCAACTCGACCCGCCAATGCGAGGCCTGGATCTGCTCCGGCAAGTCACCGGCGCCGGCCGGCAGGACCTCCAGGATGTCCAGACCCTCGGGAAGTGCTCGGTCCAGGGCGGCGCGAACCTGCTCCGGGTCGCATTCGGCCTGCAGGCCGATCTCGAGGTACTCCGCCTCGCTGGCCGCACCCGTAGGCGCAGCACCGACGTAGGAAATCTTTGGGTGTGGGCTGAATCCCGCGGAGAAGGCCATGGGTACCCCGGATCGGCGCAGCGCCCGCTCGAACGCGCGGGCGAAGTCCCGGTGCGAGACGAATCGCAGCCGGCCGCGCTTGGCGTACCGGATCCGGAGCCGCTGGACTGTTGGCGGCGGAGGTGGCCCCTCCGGCTGGCGGGTACCCATCTGTGCCGGGCTACTGGCCCGCGGACACCGGGGTGAGCGGGAGCAGTTTGACGCCGGTGGGACCGATCTGGATGTCCGTGCCCATCCCGGGACAGACGCCGCAGTCGAAGCACGGCGTCCAGCGGCAGTCGTCCTGCTCCTGCTCGGACAGCGCGTCCTGCCAGTCCGCCCAGAGCCATTCCTTGTCCAGCCCGGAGTCCAGGTGGTCCCAGGGCAGCACCTCGTGCTCGGTTCGCTCGCGGGTGGTGTACCAGTCGACGTCGACGCCGTACGACGGCAGGACCTGGGCACACGCGGCCATCCAGCGGTCAAAGCTGAAGTGCTCGTTCCAACCGTCAAAGCGGCCGCCAGCACGCCAGACCTGCTCGATGACCGCACCGATCCGGCGGTCACCGCGGGCGAGCAGCCCTTCGACGATGCCCGGCTTGCCGTCGTGGTAGCGCACGCCGATCGCCCGGCCGACGCTCCGGTCGGAGTTGATCGCGGTGCGCAGCAGCTTCAACCGCCGGTCGATCGTCTCGTGATCGGCCTGGCTCGCCCATTGGAACGGCGTGTGCGGCTTGGGGACGAATCCGCCGATCGAGACCGTGCAGCGGATGTCCTTGTGCCCACTGACCGCGCGCCCGGCCGTGATGACATCACGGGCCATGTCCGCGATCTCCAGGACGTCCTCGTCGGTCTCGGTCGGCAGGCCGCACATGAAGTAGAGCTTGACCTGGCGCCAGCCGTTGGCGTACGCCGTCGAGACGGTCCGAATCAGGTCCTCCTTGGAGACCATCTTGTTGATCACCTTGCGCAGCCGCTCGCTTCCGCCCTCCGGGGCGAAGGTCAGCCCGGAGCGGCGGCCATTGCGGGACAGCTCGTTGGCCAGGGTGACGTTGAAGGCGTCGACCCGGGTACTGGGCAGGGACAGGCTGGTGTTGGTGCCCTCGTAGCGGTCGGCCAGGCCCTTCGCGATTTCGCCGATCTCTGAGTGATCGGCGCTGGACAGGCTCAGCAGCCCGACCTCCTCGTACCCGCTCGCCTTGAGCCCGGCGTCGACCATCTCGCCGATCCCGGTGATCGAACGTTCCCGGACCGGCCGGGTGATCATCCCCGCCTGGCAGAACCGGCAACCCCGAGTGCAGCCGCGGAAGATCTCCACGCTCATCCGCTCGTGCACGGTCTCGGCCAGCGGAACCAGTGGCTGCTTTGGGTACGGCCACTCGTCGAGGTCCATTGTGGTCCGCTTGCCAACGCGGAAAGGGATCGCCGTGCGGTTCGTGGTGACCCGTCGGATTCGGCCATCGGGCAGATAGTCCACGTCGTAGAAGCGGGGTACGTACACCCCGTCCACCCTGGCGATCCGGGACAGCAGGCCCACCCGCCCGGCGGGCTTTCCGTCGCGCTTCCACGCCTTGACGACATCGGTGATGTCCCCGACGACCTGTTCGCCGTCGCCGAGGACCGCGGCATCCAGGAAGTCCGCGATGGGTTCGGGGTTGAATGCTGCATGGCCGCCGGCGATGACCAGCGGCTCGTCCGTGCGGTCCATGGCGCGCAGGGGAATGCCGCCGAGATCGAGGGCCTCGATCATGTTCGTGTAGCCGAGCTCGGTGGAGAAGCTGATCCCCAGTACGTCGAAATCGACCACCGGGCGGTGGCCGTCCACGGTGAACTGTGGGACCCCGTTCTTCCGCATGAGCCCGGCCAGGTCCGGCCATACGGCGTAGGTGCGTTCGGCCAGTGCATCCGCACGCTCGTTGAGCACCTCGTACAAGATCATGATGCCTTGATTGGGCAGGCCGACCTCGTACGCGTCGGGGTACATCAGCGCCCAGTGCACCTCGACGGAGTCCCACTCCTTGAGCTGCGCATTGAGCTCGCCGCCGACGTACTGGATCGGTTTGTTGATTTGCGGCAGGAGCGCTTCGAGCTGCGGGAACACGGAAGTCACAGGCATGGCGCGGTCCAGCGTACGGCCGTCTCCGGGCTGAGGGCCGCACCGGTGCGGCGAGGCCAGCTCGATCACTGATGTCGCAGGTTCGCCGAGAACTCGCTCGACCAGTCGCCTGCCAGCCTGCGACATCTGTCCAGCACCCGGCCTGATGGCGCAGCCTTGCCGGGGACACCCTCAGTGAGTCGCCTGCGGGGGTACGCCATCTCCGCTCGTCCACAGGGCCCCGGGAGGGTCCACAGCCCGCCGCCACCCGGCCCGCACGACCTCGTTCAGCTGCACGCTCGAGCTGTGGGCATGCGCGAACAGGCCGGAACTGACCACGGAGTCATCAGCCGAGCCGAGCTGTTTGCCGCTGGCCTCAGCCGCGCGGAGATCGACTGGGCGTGCCGCCGCGGATCGCTTGTCCGTGATCAGCGGGGGCTTTATGCCGTGGGTGGTATTCCGGCGACCGAGCTACGTCGCGCGCGGGCCGCAGTCCAAACCGTGGGCCGCGCCGGGCATGCAGTCGCGAGCCATGACACTGCAGCTCGCCTTCTCGGCGTCGAGACCGTGCGTCGGCAACAGTTCGAGCACGTCACGATCCCGCGATCGGCTCGTCGACCCCGACGAGGCACTCTTTGGTTGCACGCACATGACTTATCGGACGACGACGTGACGGTGGTTGATGGCATCCCAACCACCACGGTCGCACGCACTCTGCTCGATTTGCTGCTGCGCGCCGACCGGCTGACGGCAATCTGGGCTTGTGAATCAGCGCTGCGTGCCGGGCTGCTGTCTCCGAACGAGCTTGGCCTGGCCATGGAGCGCGGAGCCCGCCGACGCGGGATCAAACGCGCCCGCCGACGCCATCATGCAATCAACCCGTTGAGTGAATCTCCGCTGGAGACCGGCGTACGCCTCGTCTACAGCGACTTCGGACTGCCGGCACCTTCGTTGCAAATAGCGATTTCTCGGCCGGATGGCTTATTGGCATACCGGATCGACCTCGGATACGAGGGTTGCAAGGTTGGCGTCGAGTGCGACGGCCGCGCGGTCCACGAG
>JALZDV010000238.1 GCA_030862345.1 Actinomycetota bacterium
TCGGGTTCGGCTTCGATCTCGACACGACTCAGGTCCAGATCCGGCACGAGGTGTTCGGCGGCCTTCTCGTGTCCATGTACGTAGCCAGTTGGGCCAAAGCCAAGCGGCCGTTCACGCACCCGCGCCAACTGCTCTACTACCGTGCCGCGATGGTCGTCGGCACCCTGATGGTGTTGGTGTCGCTGAGCCGCGCGTTGACCTTGGCCGCAATCCTCTGGCCGATGCTGCTGTTCATCCGCGCGCTGCTTTCCGGGCGGATCAACGGTGCGCAACTCACGGCCGTGATCGTCACCGTGATCGGCACCGTCGGTCTGGGGATCAGCGGCTTTCTCACCGTCGTGTGGGATCGCTTCGCCGAGGACACGCGAGGCTATGAGTCCCGTACGGAGAACATCTCGCTGGCCCTCCAGCGGATCGCCGACAACTTCTGGACCGGCGGCGTCGTGACCGAGGGGACCAGCTCGCACAATTTCATCCTGGACAATTTCCAGCGGGGCGGGATCTTGGTCGGCATCCCCACCCTGATCGTGTTCTTCTACATCTTCGGTGTGTGGCTGTCCTTGCTGGTGAAGATCCGGACGCTGCCCGCAGAACTGGTCCCAGTTTCTGCGGCGCTGGCTCTCCCGATCTTCCGGATGATGACTCAAGGCGGCGGGCAGATCTCGGTGAATGGCTGGATGAGCTTGGCCTTCGTGACTGGCGTCGTCCATGCCTGGCGACGTCGGGAGGAGGCCGTTCAGGAGCAGCAGAAGACGGCCCGCTTGACTGGGACGGTGGCGGCCCGAAGGCCGGGTTCGGCGGGACTGTCGGAGCCCATCAAGACCTAGCCTGGATGGGCCGGTGCTAGCTGCGTGCTGGCTGCCCGCCGCTCGGCCAGTGTCGGGACCAGCTCAGCCCGGTAGCCGCGTCCTGCTCGGCCAGTCGCAAGCCGACGAAGTCCTCGACCTCAGCCCGGAAGGTCGCAAGCTGTGTTCGCTGCTCGGTGGAGCAGGTGGCCAGTGCTTCCTCCAGGGTCGGCAGCCGGGCGGACTTGATCATCCGGGACCGGATCTGCCGGACTCCCGTCGCGCCGACGGCGGCACGAACGCGCGGATAGACCCGGCTCCGGCGCAGGGCCTTGGCTGCCTTGTGAGCCACCGTCCCCCGGAACTCCACGACATTGTTGCGATGGGCCGTCACCGTTTCGAGATTCAGCGGGGGCGGCCCCAAGCCCATTCGCTGGCAGATCACGGATGCGACGTCATGGCTGGCCGCCGTCAGCGCACGGAACGGGACGAGCAGAACTCTGTCCTGGGTGAAGGTCTCCTGCAGCCGTGCCACCCAGTGCCGATAGTCGCTGACATCGGTGTAGTACGAGCCGGCCATCAGCGCAGCGCCGAACGTCGTCGCTTCCTCCACCTGCAGCGTGTGTCGGCGCAACTGGTAATGCGAAACAGCACGCGCGACCGGCTCGCGCAGCACATAGACGACGTGCGCCTCAGGTGATTCCCGGGCAAGGCGGGCCAGGGCCTCGGGAAACTGCGGATAGGTGTAGGAGGTGCTGGCATCCATTCGAAGCAGCCCCTCGGCCCGCGGCGCGTAGAGCCCGTCGTACCAGGCCGAGCCACGCTCGTAGTGGCGGCTGAAGTAGTTCGGCTCCTTCGTCGTACCCGGGTCGATGGCAGGATGCTCCCGAAGGGCTGCGGCCAACGTGGACGTCCCGCTGCGGGCAGCACCGGCAATGACGAGGTCCGGGCCGACGGTAGTCACCTCAGCGACATTAGCGGCGCCGATCACGCCTCGATCGGCCGGTAGTGTCCCTCCGGACGAACAGGAGCTCGATGACCGACCGCAAGCCCAACTTCATTCACATCGGTCCCGGAAAGACCGGTTCGACGTGGCTGCACGAAGTGCTGATCAGGCACGAGCAGATCTTCATGACCGAGGCCAAGGACCTTTACTTCTTCGATCGATACTTCGACCGCGGAATGGACTGGTATCTAGCTCAGTTCAAGGCCGCCCGCCCACAGCACAAGATCATCGGCGAGGTGTGTCAGCACTACCTGTTCAGCGCAGATGCGCCCAAGCGCATCCATGACTGCCTACCCGAGGCCCGGCTGATGCTCACGCTTCGCGAACCCGCGGCGCGGGCATTCTCGAGTTATCTGTACCAGTCCAAGCACGGCGCGGTCACCGGAACCTTCCGAGCGGCGCTGGATACCCGACCAGGCATCCTGAACTCCTCCCGGTACGCCTCACATCTGAAGAGGTACCTCGAGTACTTCGACAGATCAGCCATCTACGTCGGCCTCTTCGATGACCTGTCGAAGAATCCGCAGGGCTTCATCGATCCGCTGCTCGCCTGGCTCGACGTAGAGCCGATGACCTTGGACGAGGACCTGATCAAGGCCAGGCTGCCAGCCAGCAGCGCTCGATCCACCCGGCTGGCGCGGACGGTTCGCGACACCGCTGACTGGGCTCGGCGTCGCAACGCTGCCGGAGTCGTCGGGCGGATCAAGCGGTCTGCACTGGTGCACAAGGCGCTGTACAAACCACTGGGCGGATCGAGCGGGAGCAAGCCCACCATGTCGACCGAGGATGCCCAGTTCGTGCGCGACGAACTGGACGCGGAGATCGCAGAACTCGAGGTGCTGCTCGGGATGGATCTCCGCAAGCGCTGGAACTGGCCGCAACGATGACCCTGGCTGACGTCTATCTCGTCGGGGCACCTAAGTGCGGTACGACGTCGCTCGCGCGCTGGTTGGCCGAGCACCCCGACGTCTATCTATCAGTCCCCAAGGAACCGTATTACTGGGCCGCTGACTACCCCAGGATGCGTGCGCACTACGGATTTGATTCTCGCAGCGCCTACGAGGCGTTGTTCGCGAGTCCCGCCGCGCAGGCCGCGGCCCTTCGGGTAGATGGCTCGACGACCTATCTCTACTCGAGGTGTGCTGTTGCCGACATCGATGCGGCGCGGCCCACGGCACGCTTCGTGGTGACGCTACGAAATCCTGTCGATCTCCTGATCTCCTACCATCGCACCCAACTGGTCGCGCTCAATGAAACCGAAAGTGATTTCGGTACTGCCTGGCGACGCAGCCTCGATGGGGGCGCCCCGGCGACCGATCCGCTGGATCCCAAGCTGGTCGACTATCCGATGGTCGGGCGGCTCGGGGCGGCTGTCGAGCGCCTCTTGCACACCGTTGAGCGGGCCAGAGTCCACTTCGTGGTCTTCGATGATCTGGCCGGCAATCCCAGCGGCACCTGGCGTGGTCTGACCGACTTCCTCGATATTGGGCCCGATCCAGAGCCCGCCTTCGAGGTTCACAACGCCAGCAACAAGGCCTACCGGTCGGCGGCAGTGCGTCGGCTCACCCACCGGCCACCGGCGCTGGTGCAAGCACCGATTCGACGGTTGCGACAGTGGTCACGAACGACCAACAACCCGTGGGTCGCGGCGGGGAAGGCTCGCATGTGGCGCACAGCGGCTGCTCCCCGGGTGTCCGACGAGATCCGGGGCGAGGTGGCTGAGTATCTTCGACCCGACGTCGCGAAGCTAGCCACGCTGCTGGAGCGGACCCTGCCCCAATGGGCGAGCGCCGAACGGTAGTGTCGGCAGCCGCCCGACGTTGCTAGTGCCAAGCTGTGGAAGGATTTGCTCCGGCGATGCTGGTCTTGCACGTGCAGGAAACCCCTCCCGGTGGCGTTGTCAACTACCTCAAGGAACTGACCGGCGAACAGGTCAGGCGCTCCCATGAGGTGCACCTGCTCTCGCCGACCCCGGAGCTGAGTTGGCCCGCGGTGACCCAGCACAACTGGGCGCTGAACCGGGCTCGCCCGACCAGCTATCCCACTGCCGTGGCCCAGTTCCTACGCGTGGCGCGCCGGTTGCGACCCGACGTGATCCATCTGCACTCCTTCTGGGCAGGTCAGTTCGGGCGGGCACCGATGTTCTCCCGATTCGTGACGGCGCCGATCGTTTATCAGCCGCACGCCTGGACTGTTGGTCGCTTCGCCGACCCACGGTTCCAGCGCGTGGTCTGGGCCGCGGAGCGGCGGGCCAGCCGGTCGACCCGAATCATCGTGGCCAACTGCTGGGACGAGATAGCCGAGGGTCGGGGGGCCGGAATCGGTACCCGGGGCCGAGCGCTCGGCGTACCGCTGGACACCGAGCATTTCGGTGTCGCCGGGGCCGACGCGCGTGCCAGGTACCGGGCTGAATTGGGGCTCGACGGTCCCCGGGTGCTGCTGTGCCTGGGTCGGATCACCCGGCAGAAGGGGCAGGACCAACTCATCGCCGCGTGGGAGGCTGACCCGATCCCCGACACCGAACTGGTCTTCGTCGGGATCGGCGACGTCACCCATCTCCGAGAGTTGGCTCCCACGCAGTGGGGCAAGACGGTACGCACATTCCCCGCGCAGGCGGACGTACGTCCCTGGATCTGGGCCTGTGATGTACTCGTCCAGCCCTCCCGGTACGAGACCGTCGGATTGTCGATCGCCGAAGCGATGTCGTGCGGACGGCCCGTGGTCGCCACCGCCGCCAACGGGGTGGCAGACACCGTCGGCCAGGATCCCGCCGAGGCAGGTGGCGCGGTGGTACCGCTCGGGGCGATGGATCTCCTACTGAAGGAGTGTTCCCGCCGACTCGATGACTCGCGGCTCTGGACGGCCGAGGCGCAGCAGGCTCGCCGCCGTGCGGTGAACCGATTCACCCCGTCCCAGGTCGTGGATCAACTCGATCTGGCCTATGCGGAAGCTCGCCGGTCGTCGGAGGGTGCCCCCGCAGGTACCGAGCCGCTCGTGCGCGGTACCGGCCGCTGAATGACCACCCCGAGGACTCGGCCGAACTTCCTGGTCGCCGGGGCCGCCCGGTCGGGTACCACGGCGCTGGTCGAGGGGTTGCGTCATCACCCTCAGGTGTTCGTGACCCTGCCGAAGGAACCGCACTATTTCGCCCTGCACGGGCAGGTCCCGGCCTTCCGCGGGCCGGGCGACGCAGCGACGATCAACCGGGTCGCGGTGACCGACCCGGACGACTACCTGCGGTTGTATCCGGCCGAGCACGAGTTTCTCGCCTTGGGAGACGGCTCGGTGTCCACCCTGTACTACGCCGAGCAGGCCTTGCCCGAGATTTGCCGGGTCAATCCGGAGATGCGGCTGGTCGTGATCCTGCGCGATCCGGTGGACCGCGCGTTCTCCAGCTTCCAGTACCTCAGAGCGCGGGGCTTCGAGCCGCATGCGGACTTCATGAAGGCGCTGGACGACGAACCCGACCGGATTCGGGACCACTGGCATCACCTCTGGCACTACACCTCCATGAGCCACTACGCCGATGGTTTGCAAACGCTGCGGCAAGGGCTTGGACCAGAGCAAGTCCGGGTCTGGTTCTACGACGACCTGGCCCGAGACACCGCAGGCACGATCAGTAGCGTGCTGCGCTTCTTGGCAGTGCCCGAACATGCGCGGGAGAACGACGCGATCTCGCGCGTCAACGTATCCGGCACACCAAGGCTGGCGCCGCTCACTCGGGCGATCCAATGGGCCACCACCATCGAGCCGCTCCGTCAGTTCGTGAAGAGGTCAACCAGCTTCGGGCTCCGGGAGTTCGTTCGCCGGCACTCGCTTCGCCCGAGTGCGGTGCCCGCGGCTGCGCGGGCAAGGCTCGAGCCGCTGTTTGCCGATGACCTGAGACGGGTGTCGGACATATTGGGGGACGGTGCCGCCGCCGCTCCTGGGTGGTTGCGTCGGGAATGGGCATAGGGACGTAGGTGGTAGGGCCATGACGATTCCCGATGTGTACCTGATCGGTGCGCCGAAGGCGGGTACCACGTCGCTGTCCCGGTGGATGGCCAGTCACCCGGACCTGTACTTCTCGAAGCCCAAGGAACCTGCCCATTGGGCCGCCGATTACCCAAGGGTGCGCCAGCTTCGAGGCTTCGATACCAGATCGGCCTACGAGCAGCTCTACGCCAGTCCTGAGGCCCGCACGTCCGCGCGCCTGGCTGACGGCTCCACCATCTATCTCTATTCCCGGGAGGCAGTGCCCGCGATCGTGGCCGAGCTCGGCGATGCTGCACGTTTCATCGTGGCCCTCCGCAATCCGGCGGACCTGGTCGTCTCCTTCCATCGAACCCAGCAACTGCTCCTCAACGAGGACGAGCCAGATTTCGAGACGGCCTGGAACCGGAGCCTGGCTGGAGGGCTGCCCGGAACCGACCTGCTCGATCCAAAGCTCGTCGACTACTCGATGGTCGGTAGCCTCGGCCAGGCCGTCTCCCGGTTGCTCGATGTGGTCGACCGCAGCCGAGTGCACTTCGTTCGGTTCGAAGACCTTCGTGACCACCCCGAGCAGGTGTGGCGCGACCTGATGGGGTTTCTTGGGCTTTCGGCTGACGTGGTCCCGAGTTTCGAGGTGCACAACCCCAGTACTCGGACGTTCCGCTCGCCGACCTTGCACCGACTACGTAACCGGCCGCCCGCGGCTGTGGCGGGCGTGATTCGGCGACTGCGCCATCTGTCTCTGCGAAGCCCGCATCTCAAGCGGGTGAAGAGGTTGTGGTGGCGTGAGCAGCCCAAACCCAGGGTCTCGCCGGAGATGCGGGCTGCCCTGACCGACCATTTTGCGGCTGACGTTGCTCTGCTGGAAGGACTGATCGGTCAGGACCTGTCCTCGTGGAGAGGCGCCCTTCGCTAAGCCCGCAGGAAGCGAACTATGCCGTCCTCGGCCGCCTCCAAGAGGGACAGTCCGTGCCCCTGCCCGGGGACGACGCGCAGGGTGCTGGTACGACCGGCAGCGGTCAAGGCGTCGTGCATCGCCTGCGCCTGCTCCAACGGCACGATCTCGTCGTCGGAATTGACGATCAGGAACGGTGGCGAGGTCGGCGCGATGTTGTAGATCGGTGAGGGTCCTCGAAGCTGATCCGGCGTGCACTCGGCGAGCCGACATCCGAGGTAGACGGGAATGCTTTTGCCGGTCCGGTCCTCCGGTTCCAGGGGCAGATTCTGCTCGACGACGCGCACGAAGTCCATCGGTCCCGACATGGCAACGACGCCGCGGATGAGGCCGGGCCGGTCTGCGTTGATCTGCTGTCCGGCCAAGGACACCAACTGCGCGCCGGAGGATCCCCCGACCAGCCTGATGCCTGAGTCGTCTGCGCCGTACCGAGCGCCGTTCGCCAGAACCCAGTCGATGGCCGAGGTCACGTCCTGGGTCTGCATCGGCTCTCCGGGTCGATCGGCATCGGCAAGCCGATAATTGATGCTGAATACGGCAAATCCACGCTTCTGCAGCCGCAGTGAGCTCTCCCGAATCTCCGGCAGGTCTTTGTCCCCCCGCGTCCAGCCGCCTCCGTGGACGAGCACGACGGCCGGGGACGGGGCCAGCGCCGGGTATACGTCGAGCCTCTGCATGGGGTCCTCGCCGTAGGCGACGTCGACGACGCGAGGCGCGGTGCTGGGCGGTGAGTCCGCAACTACCCCGACTGCGAGGAACATGAGCAGGCCGAGGCCCAGCGCCCAGTGACGCATAGGTCAGGAGCCCTCGGTCCCGGCCGCCAGCGGGCTCAACACGTCGAAATCGTGCCACACCCGGAACGAAGGTGCCGATCCGGCTGGGCACCGAATGTCTCGGTCGGCTTGATAACGTCGGTAGGGGGAGGTGACCGGGACCGGCCGGACTCGCGCCGTGATTGCAAGTGGGAGGCGAGCGCCATGGTCATTCTGACGCGTCGCCAACTGCTCCTACGAGCCGCGTACGTGGCGCCGATCGCAGTGTTCACCGGCGGTGCAGCAGCTTCCTGCCAACGTCTGACGACGGCTCCCTCCCCGCTGGTCAGGGCTCCGGTCGTGGTCAGGGCTCCGGTCGTCTACTACGGCATCAACACCCACCTGTCATTTCTGGGGGAGGGTGCGGTGTGGGCCAACACCGACGCGGCCGTGGACTGGCTTCTCGAACTTGGGGTCGGGGCGGTACGGCAATCGCTGCCCCGAACCGGCCGCGGTCGAGCGGCGGTGCGCAGCGGAATGAACCTCCTCGGGGACGAGGGGGTCCGCTGGTGCTGTCCGATCCTCGACTCAGGCGATGTCACCTCGCTCAACGCTGCTCGCCGCGTGGTCAATGAGCAGCTGGACTGGTTGGAGTCCAACACAGACCTCGCGCTGTTGGACTCGCTGCCCGGATTGAACGAGCCGAACTCGGAGGGCAAGGCGATCGCGGACTGGGCGAAGCTGACCCGATGGGCTCAACAAGCCATCTATGAGGAGACCCGCAGACGTTCGGCCTTTGACCATGTTCTGGTGCAGGGTCCGCCGTTGAACATGAAAGGCGGCGCGACGCAGATAACCCCGGACGTCGAGGAGTTGGGCGACCTGGGGCAGTGGCTGGATCGCGGCGACGCACACATCTATCCCGGAGATGACGACCCTGAAGTCGACGTCGAGGAGCGGCTGGCGTTGCTCGCCCCGTTGCACCCCGACAAGCCGGTCTGCGTGTCGGAGGGTGGGTACACGACGTCGGTGAATCGCGGCTATACCGGAGGAGCGGAGCTCGTCTCGGAAGAGGCGGCGGCCCTGTACGGCCCCAAGCAACTGCTCGTGCACGCCATGGCCGGCCGGCCGTTCTTCTCCTATGAGCTGTTGGATGAGGCACCGCCGCTGAGGGACACCGAGCGCAGCGTCCGGGAGGCGGGCTTCGGGCTTGTCCGTACGCCGACCACAGACCCCGATTCGTGGAGTGCGAAGCCGGGATTCGACGCGATCCGACGCCTCCTGGCACTCGTGCGAGACGTTGATCCGACGCCCGCGGTAACCCTGCCGGTGCGGGTAACCGCCAATACAGTGGACCTGCGGACCGCGCTTCTGCACCGGTCGGATGGCACGTGGCTGCTCGCCGTGTGGCGGGCCGTAGACCTCTACACCTGGAACCGGGAAACCCTGACCGGAGGCGCTGTGGACGTGCAGCCCGAGGAGGTCACCGTCACCCTCGACGGGGCCCGACCCGTCGCAGTAC
>JALZDV010000239.1 GCA_030862345.1 Actinomycetota bacterium
GCGTGGGCAGATGTCGCGGCGGCGCGTGAGGCCAGGGCGTGGGAGAGTGAGTCGTGACCGGTTTCTGGATCCTCCTGGCGGCTCTGCTTATCGGCGGGCTCTTCCTGGCGTGGCGAAGCGATCACAAGAACAAGGATCGCCGGGCTGCACTGCAAGGGCAGACGCCCGGTCGGATGCTCGACGCGCGGGCCGACCCGCACGTGGCAATGACTCGCCACCACCGATACTCGGACAGTTTCTCCGGCGAACCGGGAATGTTCAGCCCCTAGGCGGTCCTGGCGCGGACGGCGGCTGCGAGCCGGCCGATCCCGAGGAGGAGGTAGCCAAGCATCGCGAAGCCGACCGCCAGCAGCAGCACATTGCGGGCTACGCCGCTCACGCCGATCTGATCGACGTCGAGGAAGTAGTACAGAAATCGGCCGCGCTCGGAGTTGAGGTAGACCAAGATCCCGATCAGGTACACCAGCGGATAGACCAGCCAGGCCAGCGGATACCACCAGGTCAGGTGCCGCTGACTGCGCCCGATCAGCAGCCAGTCCAGTACAACGAGCACCGGACTGACCGCGTGCAACATGATGTTCTGCAGCGTGTAGCCCATGCTCATGTCGGTCAGGTAGAGGTTCCAGATCGCGCCGGCGACCACGACGTACAGGACGACCGCGCCCCGAAGGCCGGGGAACTCTTTGGCCGCGGCCGGTCGCAACAACGCCCACAGGAAGTACGCCGCCGCCAGGAGATTGACCTCGTAGGTGAACGTGCTGAACCGCCACCACAGTCCCGACCGTGACGTGGTTGCGGTGATCAGGAACGCGAGCACGATGGTTCCGACGATCGCGATGCGTAGCCCAACGGCCTCGGGGGTCCGCGTGGACGCAGGCGTCGTCGTGGAGGCAGACACCATGGGAACACCGTACGACGCCGATCTGAGAGGAAGCTGAGAAGGACAGCGGCGGAACGGGCGAGCAGGGTAGGGAAGCTGCGGTTATGCGCATAACCGTTGAAAAACGGCGCTCGAAACTGCGGTTATGCGCATAACCGCGGAAAGGGGTGCGGGGCGGTTCGGCCCTCGCTTAGGCCGCTCAGGTTTCGGGCTGGAGTTCGATCACGACGATCTCCGGATCAGCGCCCACCCGCATCGGCGGACCCCAGAAACCGGCGCCCGAGGTCACGTACAGCTGGGTCTCCTTGATCCGGGACAGTCCGCTCAGTGCGCCCTGCTGTGCCGCGATGATGTAGTGAAAGGGCCAGAGCTGCCCGCCGTGAGTGTGCCCGGACAGTTGCAGATCCACGCCGTAATCGACCGCGAGATCCACATTGACCGGTTGATGCACCAGTAGCACCACGGGTCGGTCCGCGCGCCGCCCGCCGAGCGCCTGGTCGAAGTCCGGCGGGTCATCGAAATCCTCGCCATTGATGTCGTTGACCCCGGCGAGGTCGAAGGCGGCACCATCGCGTTCGATGGCCAGCCGTTCGTTGCGCAGCACCCGTACGCCGAGGTCGGGCAGGTAGCCGATCCACTCCGGTGCGCCGGAGTAGTACTCGTGATTGCCGGTGACGAAGTATGTGCCGTGCGGCGATTGCAGTCCGGCCATCGGAGCGACGTCCCCGCCCAGCTCGGCGACGGACCCATCGATCAGGTCGCCGAGCACGGCGACCATGTCGGGTTCGGCTCCATTGACGGTGTCGACCAGCTTCTCCATCGCTGCCCTGCGTCGGATCGAGCCGAGGTGCGCGTCGGAGAACAGCGCGATCCGGAATCCGGCCAGTCGGGGATCCAGACCCGCGATCTGCACCGGGACCCGACGTACGACCGGATCCGCCAGGGCCCGGGTGATCCCGTACCCGCCGACTCCGGCAGCCGCGACACCGGCACCCAGGGCGATCGAGCGGGCCAGGAACAACCGGCGATTGACTTCTCGCTCGTTCTCGGCGAGCGATGACCCACTCGTAGGGTCGGCTGGGGTTGTACGGACCGCACCGGGCCCCCCAGATGCTGGAGCCGCCGCGGCCGCCACTGCCACCGCCGCCACCGTCGACTCCTGCCGCATCGCGGCAGCAGCCTCTGCGGAGGCGGCCGCGTCGATGACTGGCTTGCGCCGGCCGACGCCGAAGATCCGGAGGGCGAGCCGGACCAGCTCCCCGAGGAGCAGGAACAGGAAGAAGTAGAACGCGACCCCAAGCCAGCCGAACCCCACCCACGCCAGGGGTCTGGCCACCTCGGGCGAGACCAATCGGCTCGCGACCTGCGCGATCCCGGTGGCCAGAAATGCGACGACGATGAGCCAGGTGCCGATCCGCCGTCCACGCGAGCCCGGCCGAGTCGTCGAGCGAACCACCCGCCGCCAGATGTAGTAGTTCATCAGCCCCAGAACGGTCAGCAGCAGCGCGACAAAGACCACCAGGCCGAGCACCGACACGCGCCCCATCATCCACGTCTTGGCGGTCGCCTGCCTTGTGCATTCTTCGCGATCCGCACCCGGGCGGTCCGGCTCCGGTCAGTACCCTTGCCACCCGTGACCAGCCCCAGTCTTGACGCCCAACTAGCCGACGCCGACCTGCTCATCGTCGGCTCCGGCTTCTTCGGCCTGACGATCGCGGAGCGAGCGGCGACCCAGCTGGACAAGAAGGTCGTGATCCTCGACCGGCGGTCGCACATCGGCGGCAACGCCTACTCCGAGGCCGAACCGGAGACCGGCATCGAGGTGCACAGGTACGGCGCGCACCTGTTCCACACCTCCAACAAGCGGGTGTGGGAGTACGTCAACCAGTTCACCGACTTCACCGACTACACCCACCGGGTCTTCACGATCTACCAGAACCGGGTCTATCCGATGCCGATCAACCTGGCCACGATCTGTGAGTACGCCGGGCGGTATCTGACCCCCGATGAGGCACGGGCCCTGGTCATCGAGCAGGCCTCGGAGATCGCGGCGGAGGACGTATCCAACCTCGAGGAGCAGGCGATCTCGCTGATCGGGCGGCCGCTGTACGAGGCGTTCATCCGCGGTTACACGAAGAAGCAGTGGCAGACCGACCCGACCGAACTTCCGGCATCGATCATCAAGCGGCTGCCGGTCCGGTACAACTTCAACAACCGATACTTCAACGACAAGTACGAGGGTCTGCCCGTCGACGGGTACACCGCCTGGCTCAAAAAGATGGCTGATCACCAGAACATCTCTTTGTCGTTAGAGACCGACTACTTCGACATCCGCGCTGCGGTCCCGGAGGGGATGCCGACTGTCTACACC
>JALZDV010000246.1 GCA_030862345.1 Actinomycetota bacterium
ACCCGGCGCCGGCGAACGAGGACGATCCCGGCGACGAAGACCGAGCCGAGTGCTCAGGCGCCGCGCCGGTGTCGGCGATCAGAAGTGCCCCGGCGCCCGGCACCACACCGGCGCCGAGATCCGTCAACTCGGCCAGACCGGCCGACGTACCGGCTCCGACCGACCCGCGGGGCGGCGTTCCTACGGCGATGTGTCCGTCCCCGCCGAATGCCGGTGCAAGCCAGCTTCCACTGGCCGACCGTCCGTCAACCTCACGATCTCCGTCGTGGACTCGGCCGTCGCCGCGCCACAGGGCGGTCCAGTTGACGCCGTTGGGCACCGCCACGGCGAAGGAACCCCCACCGTTGGCGGCGGCTGCGGCCACCGCCGTGAGAACCCCGGTGGACCCAGCCCCGGTCAGTTGTGCGCATGACAGCAGCACTTCGGCGAACTCGCGGTCGCAATCGGGACCGACCCAGACCACACCGGCGCCCCTGGCGACCAGGCCGGGCCCTGATTGGACCTCGCAACGTTGCGACATATGGGTCACTCTAACGACCGCCCAGCAGGCTCGGAATCCGGTGACGGGTTCACTTGCCGCCCCGACCCCGGCTCCTCACTTGCTATCGGCTTGGGTCGCGCTGGTTTGATGGGCCGGGTGGGCCGGCATCGAGACGCTGCGGTTTCGCGCAGCGGCGAGCGCGATGCGGCCGATGTCGTCATAGAGATGGCGGGAGTCAGCGTCGTTCGCGGTAGCACGACCCTCCTGGACGACGTCTCGTGGACCGTTGAGCTGGACGAGCGCTGGGTCATCCTGGGACCCAACGGCGCGGGAAAGACCACGCTGCTGCAGGTGGCGGCAGCCCAGTTGCACCCGAGCAGCGGGCAGGTCAGGTTGCTGGGCGAGCCGCTGGGCCTGACCGACGTCTTCGAGCTTCGGCCTCGGATCGGCTTCACCAGTGCAGCTATCGCAGCGCTCGTCCCGCCGGAGGAGGTCGTCCGCGACCTCGTCGTCAGCGCCGGGTACGCCGTACTGGGACGCTGGCGGGAGCGGTACGAGGCAGCCGATCTCGACCGGGCCAACCACCTGCTCGACCTGATGGGCGTGGCGGGCTTCGCTGATCGTCCCTTCGGCACGCTGTCGGAGGGGGAAGGCAAGCGGGTGCAGATAGCGCGCGCGCTGATGCCCGACCCGGAGATCATGCTGCTCGACGAGCCGGCGGCCGGTCTGGATCTGGGCGGTCGTGAGGACTTGCTCCTGCGGCTCTCGGCTATTGCGGATGATCCCGACGCGCCAACCCTGATCATGGTCACTCACCATGTCGAGGAGATCCCCGCGGCATTCAGCCACGCGCTGTTGCTGCGAGACGGTGCCGTGGTGGCGGCCGGGCTGATGCGCGATGTCATCACATCGGTGAACCTCTCCGACACCTTCGGACTACCGCTGCGGCTGACCCGCTCCGGGGACCGGTACTTCGCCCGACGTAAGCGGACCTGAGCGGACCTAGCCAGAACGAGGCTTGCTAGGTGAGGCTTACCTAACTACTGTGCCTCTCGGAGAGATCCCGCTGGGATTACCCCAACTTCTGGAGGTCACGTGCGCGCCACCTTGCGGTCCAGCCGATCCCCGTCCCTGAGCATGGCGGTAGGGGCCGCTCTGCTCGTCGGCATGTTGACGGCCTGTGGCGAAAGCGGAGCTGGAGCCGATGGGGGCAGTGCCAGTGGCAACGAAGAGCAGGCCTGCACGTCGGGCGAGGTCAGCTACGGCGAGGTCGACGAGGCGGTCGCTGCCAGCGAGGTAGACGAAGAAGCACTCGTCGTCTACTCCGGGCGCAGCGAGGACCTGGTCGGTCCCCTGCTGGATCAGTTCACCAGCGAGACCGGCATCGAACTGTCGGTGCGCTACGGCAATACCGCGGCGATGACGGCTCAACTGCTCGAGGAGGGAGATCAGAGCCCGGCGGACTTCTTCCTGTCTCAAGACGCCGGCGCGCTCGGCGCTCTGGGCAACGCCGGTTGCCTGGCCGCTCTGCCCGGCGAAACGCTCGATCTGGTGGAGGCCGGCTACCGCGCAGACGATGACACCTGGGTGGCCCTGACCGGTCGCGCGCGGGTCATTGCGATCAACCCCGAACTGGTTTCCGGGGCCGACCGCCCCGCCTCCATCGAGGACGTGCTGGACGAGCGCTGGTCGGGTCAAGTCGGAATCGCTCCGAGCAACGCGTCCTTCCAGGCCTTCATCACCGCTATCCGGGTGCTCGACGGCGAGCAGGCTGCCCGCGGGTTCCTCGAAGGCCTGGTCGCCAACGACGTCCAGACCTACGAGGGCAACGGCGACGTGCTGGCTGCCGTGGACTCCGGAGAAATCGCGATGGGCTTGATCAACCACTACTACCTGTACGAGTTGGCCGCCGAGGTGGGCACCGACAACGTCAACGCCGAAAATCTCTTCCTCGAGGACGGTGGCCCCGGCTCGCTGGTCAACATCAGCGGCGTGGGTGTGGTCACCGGCACCGACCGAGGGCAGGACGCCCAGGCACTTCTGGACTTCATGTTGTCGGATTCCGCGCAGACCTACTTCGCGGAGAAGACATTCGAGTATCCAATGGTCGAGGGCATCGCACCGCCTGCCGGCCTGCCTACCCTGGATGAGCTCTCCCCGCCCGATCTGGACCTATCCGATCTCGACACGCTCGGGGACACGCTCAGTCTCATCAATGAGGTGGGCCTGACC
>JALZDV010000289.1 GCA_030862345.1 Actinomycetota bacterium
TGTATCACCGGTGGCGAACGGCCGGCTTCTTGCACTGGCGCTACCCGACGGCGCAGGTGCAGGCCCTGTTGCCCGGCGGAGTCGAGGTCGAGACTTTCGACGGTTCAGCCTGGGTGGGCATCGTGCCGTTCGTGATGGACGATGTCCGCGCCCCGTACGTTCCGGCGCTCCCTTGGCTGTCGCGCTTTCCGGAGACCAACGTCCGTACCTATGTCCGGGGCCCGGATGGGGCAAACGCGATCTGGTTCCTCTCCTTGGACGCCGCTCGGCTGCCGGTCGTGCTCGGGGCACGGGTCGGATACGGGCTGCCGTACTTCTGGTCGGTCATGACGGTGCGTCGGGAGGGGGCCCGGCTGAAGTATCGGAGTCGCCGCCGCTTTCCCGGCCCTACTGGTGCCCGGACGGATATGGAGCTCGAGGTCGGAAACGCCATAGACGCCGGCCAGCTTGACGAACTGACGAACTTCCTGACCGCGCGGCATCGGCTCTACAGCATCTTCTTCGGCCGGCTCGCCGGCGCGAACGCCCAGCATCCGCCGTGGCCACTGCACCACGCACGCGCCGTACGGGTGGATGAGGACCTGATCCAGGCAGCTGGACTGCCGCCCCCCGAGACAGAGCCACTGGTGCACGCTTCGCCAGGCGTGGCGGTCCGGATCGGCATGTGGAAGTGGCTCTGAAACGCCGCAAGCGCCCGCTAGCCCGGACATGTCGTCACAATGCCTTCACAACGTCGACGATCCGGCTCACGACAACGGCGGGCTCATACCGGGCGGCGGCGCGCTGGAGCTCGGCGGCCACGGCCCGCCGCCGATCGGGATGCTCCAGGAAGTAGGTCAGCCGTTCCTCAAGCTGGCGCTCTCCGAGGTCATAGAGCACGTCTGGATGCTGTCCGGTGATCTCCGGATAGCTGCCGAGGCGCGGCAGGATGCAGCAGGTGCCGGTGTACATCGCCTCGAGCGTCGACATGCCCAAGCTCTCATGCGTTGCGGTCGAGACCTGCAACTGCGCCATCCACAGCGCCCGGTAGTAGTCCGGGATCGGCAGATCGTTGCCCAGCACTACCTGCTCGGGAAAGCGTGCCGCGAGTGCTGCCACGGCCGCGCCACCTGCCTGCCCCGGCGGGAAGCGGCGGGTGAACAGCACCTGCAGGTCGTAGCGCGGCAGTAGCCGGTGCATCACGTCCACGAATAGCTCCGGGTTCTTGCTTGACACCGGCGCATGGTTGAAGACGACCGTCGTCGGCGTGGAGCGCTGTTCGGTACGACACCCATCGATGCGCTCGATGTCCAGCGGCAGTCCGACGACTTCGCATCTCGCGTAGAGGGCCCGGGCAAGTGGCTCGTTGAACGCAGACATGGTGCGCCAGAGCGTTGCCCGTAGATAGTCCGAGACGAGGAGGATCCGGTCCAGGACGTGGAGATTGGCCAGGTCGAGCAGCTCCATCCCGGGATATGCCTGGAATCGAAACGTGTCGGTCGGATCCCAGTGGCTGCCGTGCGTGTAGCCCACCAACGGCACGTCCAGCCCAAGGTCGAGCAGCATGCGCCGGATCTCGACCGGAAAGGCGGCGAAGGCGTGAAATGTGAAGACGACGTCGGGCGGTGACGTGCTCAAGACGTCGAGCACCCCGTCGTACGACGACAGCAGCCACCGCAGCCTCGCAACGCGCCCGTCAGTATCAGATGGGACGGCGATCTTGGGGCGGACAACATCGAACCCAGCGGCTTCCAGTCCCTTGCGGATCACCGTCGAGGCCGTGATCCCGTAGCCCACCGCATCACTGGACGGAGCATCCCCGGCGGGCACCGCCTGCTCGGCCGGGATGGTGTATCCGTCGAGATAGAGGATCCGGCGCGCTGGCACGCCGGGTACGCGCTGTACGACCGACACGCTTAGGCTCGCACCGCCAGCTGGGGCTTGTAGCCGAGGATTGCGTAGTCCTGGGGTCCGTACAGCGTGCGCGACACCAGCTGCTCAACCTGCTGCCCAGGGCCCAAGCCACTGGTCTCGAAGGGCGACCGGCTGGGGTGTAGCGGCCGTACCTCGACCTCGCCGAAGCCGGACGCGGACACGAGGTACTCGGTCAGGGCAGGCGGTAGCGGTGAACGGTGTGTCGGGTCGTTGTAGAAATCACACGCCGCCATGCGCAGGTTGCTCGGATTAGGCGTCTCGAGCAGAACGCATCCTCCCGGACGCAAGGCGTGCCAGGCCGCGGCCATCAATCCGAGCAGCTTTTCCACGTCGAGGTGTTCGATGAGGTGGAAGGCGCTGACCAAGGCGATCGAGTCCGGCGGCAGACCCTGCAGATGCGCGACCGCGTCGCCGCAGACCAGGTCGAGCCCGCGGGCCCGTCCCGCCTCGACGAAAGCCGGATTGGCATCGACGCCGGAGGCAGGCACGCCTGCGTCC
>JALZDV010000393.1 GCA_030862345.1 Actinomycetota bacterium
CCAGGTGTCCTGAATAGACGACGGTGATGTCCTCGGCGGAGATCTGTTCCTGACCGTCGAGTGCGCAGATCTGCGAACTCGAC
Source organism: Actinomycetota bacterium (assembly GCA_030862345.1). Taxonomy (GTDB): domain Bacteria; phylum Actinomycetota; class Actinomycetes; order Mycobacteriales; family Geodermatophilaceae; genus JACCQS01. The sequence goes on from JALZDV010000393.1 coordinate 84, forward strand.
GAGTGTTCGTTGCGCCGGCGCACTTTCCTGGGTGGCTTGCCAGAAATAGGTTGCGGCTGGGCGTACGGGGACGCCTGGCTTGCTGCCCGGACGAAGGAATCGAAGGCGTAGCCGAACCGATCGGTGAATGCTGGGCCTTGGGTCAGCCCGTGGTCGGAGAGGATGACGAAATGGTACGGCCGCGGCGCGAGTTCGCTGACCCGGGCGAGTCGGCCGATCTGCTGGTCGATGCTGCGCAGCACCTCCAGGACGTCGTAGCGTTCGATTCCGGAGTGGTGCGCTACTTCGTCATAGCCTAGGAAGTCGGCGTAGACGGCTGGCCGTCCGGCGATGATGTCCTCGCTGATCGCTGAGGTGATGACATCGCGGGAGAGCACCGTCGTGACCGGTCGGATGAGCGGGTAGATCCCGCCGCGATCCACTCGTGGCCATACGTCGTTTCGGCGTTGTCGGGCAGCAGCGATGACTTCCCGGACGACTTCGAGCACGTACATCGTGGCCGTCCTTGCGGCGTTGACCGGATTCGCGAAGTAGGCGTAGTAGCCGGCCCCGAGTCGGCCCTTGCGCCGGATCGGGGCGCTCATCGTGAGACTGACGAAGGTGGCATCACCGGTGAAGAGGTTCCCGTGCGCTGCGCCGCCGCCACTGAGCAGGCCACGACCGTTGGAATGCCGGCGTTCGATGTCAGCTGCGTCGCTGGGCCGCGACACCGCGATGAGACGCCCGGTGGGCTTGTCGTACCAGCGGAATCCGAGTATCCCGGCATTGGACCCGTGCAGGATTCCGGCGACGCTTGCCCCGGTCTGCGAACTCCAGTCGGTGTTCCAGGCCGCAACCCGGTGGGTGCCGCTGCGCACCCAGCGCGCCAGATGCGGAAGGTTCCCGTCCCGCAGGGCTCGACGCAGGACCTCATAGCCGAGGCCGTCGATCTGTAGGTAGACCACGCCGGGCGCGGCCTGCTGTGCCTGACCGGTGGCGCGTCGTCGCATCCGTCGGGCTGCTCTGCGGAAGAACAGCTCATCCTCGTCGATGGACAGCAGCGTGCTCACGAAACTCGTCGTGACACTCAGCCAGAGGGCGAGCAGGATCGCAGTCGGAAGCCCGCGAATCTGGGCGCCGGGCACGGCAACGAATACCCCTAGGACGAGGAGTCCACTCAGCAGCAGGCCGCCCAAGCCCAGGGTGACGACTGTGAAACCCAAGGCGATGCGCATGATCAGCGGCCAGACCAAGGCATAGAGCAGACCCAGGCACAGGGCGATCAGCAGTGCCAACCAACGACTGTCGAGCGCGAAGCCGGCCATGATGTCGTCGAGGACGACCAGCGTCACCGTCGCGGCCAGCCACACCAGGATCAACCGCGCGACGGCTCGGCCACTCCGGATCAGTCTTCCGGTCGCTGCGGGCGCGGACTGGCTCATGACGACTCGGGTATCGGATTGCGTGCCCGCACGCGGCGATAGATGGCCGGCACCGCGGTGATCAACAGGGCGAGTACGACCGCCGCTGCGACGGCTACCAACGGCGAGTCGAACAGGACGCCGCCGACGACGCCGATCGCGGCGTACATCATTGCCCAGAGCACCGCCGCTGTGGCTCCGGCCGGCAGGAATGCCTTCCATGGGTAGCGCACCGACCCGGCGGCCAGCAGTACCGGGATCCGCCCGCCCGGCAGGATCCGCCCGACGATCAGGAACCGCCACGCGTGCCGCGATATCTGGTCCCGTGCCCAGTCCAACCGTTCGGTGTCATGCCGTGCGATGAGCCAGTTCAAGGCACGGGATCCTTGCGATCGACAGATCGCGAAGGTGACGACATCGCCGGCGAAGGCGGATGCGGCGGCCAGCAGGACCACGAAGCCGAAGTACAGGCCGGCTGTCGACTGCACCAGCGCTGCAGCCGCCGCAACGATGGGACCAGTGGGGAGCACCGGCACCACCGAGCCGAGAAAGACCGATCCGGCCATCAGCGGATAACTCAGCGCCGCCGTTCCTGCATCGGCCGACTCCTGGCTGAACCAGCCGAGCGAGGTGAGGATCGGACCGGCCACACGACCATTCTGTGGCTGCATGGCTCTCGAGGTCATCCGGGTTTCCCCTGAATGCGGCATGACGGCCACCCCGCAGTGCACTTCGCGGTTATGCGCAAAACCGCGGATGTCGTGCCCGTTCCGTGACGGTTATGCGCATAACCGCGAGGAGTCCAGCCCGGTGGGTGACGGTTATGCGCATAACCGCGAGGAGTCCAGCCCGGAGGCGCTAGACGGAGTCCCGACCGGCACCGATGACCGCGGCCGGATCCAGGCCACCCTCGGCAGCTATGTAGACGCCCTGGTCAGCGGCGACCTGTTCGACCGACTTCGGCCGAAGCTGCCCGTCACGGATCTCCTCGGCCCAATGACATGCCACCAGGTGCGGGGCAGCAGCTACTCCTCCACCAGCACCAGGCCCCGAGCCGGGCGGGACCGCTGCCGGCTGGACGGACCCCGGAGCGGTGACAGCCGCCGGGGTCGCCAGTTCGCGCAGCTGCGGTTCCTCGTCGTCGCACCGGGTCGCCTGCCGCCAGGGGCATCGGGTGTGGAAGCGGCAGCCGCTCGGCGGATTGGCCGGCGACGGCAGATCCCCGGCCAGTAGGATCCGCTCGCGCCGGTCCTCGACGTCGGGATCGGGGACGGGAACGGCCGACATCAGAGCGCGCGTGTACGGGTGCAACGGCTCCGCGTACACATCGTCCGAGGAAGCCTGCTCCACCAGCCGACCGAGATACATGACGCCGACCGTGTCACTGATGTGTCGTACGACGGCGAGGTCGTGGGCGATCACCAAGTAGGTCAGCCCGAACTCCCCCTGGAGTTCCTCCAGCAGGTTGATCACCTGAGCCTGGACCGAGACGTCGAGTGCTGACACCGGTTCGTCGGCGACGATGAGATCGGGCTCGACGGCCAGTGCCCTGGCGATCCCGATCCGCTGCCGCTGCCCGCCGGAGAACTCGTGCGGGTATCGGCGCAGCGCCGACGCCGACATGCCCACGGCTTCGAGCAGCTCAGTGATCCGGGTCCGGCGGGACGCAGTCTTGCCGCCAAGGTCGTGGGCATCCATTCCCTCGGTCATGATCGACTCGATGTTCTGCCGTGGATCGAGGCTGGACAGCGGGTCCTGGAAGACCATCTGCATCCGGCGCCGCATTGTGCGGAGCTTCTCGCCGTTCATCGTCGCGACATCGACACCGTCGAAGAGCACCCTGCCCTGTGTGGGTTCGTCGAGTCGCAGGATGCCGCGGCCGAATGTGCTTTTCCCGCAGCCGGATTCACCAACTAGACCATATGTCTCGCCGCGCCGGACGCGCAGGTCGACCCCGTCGACCGCTTTGACATGCCCGATCGTACGGTCGAAGAAGATCCCGCTTCGGATCGGGAAGTACACCTTCAGACCGGCGACGTCGAGCAGCACGTCACCTGGTCCCGCGCTCGACGCAGCTTGGTCTCGTACAGCGTCGGTCTCGGTGCTCATTGCTCGGCCCCGCCGGTAACTGCGCTCCTGCCTCGTTCCTCGCTGCGATGCTCGCTCCCTGTCGCCTCGACGGTGCTCATATCCGCGTGTCCAGGGTTTCGGTCTCGGGTAGTCGGTCGAGTGGATGCAGGCAGCGCAGCTGATGACCCCCGGCGATCGTGCTGAGAGCGGGGGGCTGGCCGATGCAGTCGTCCTGCACGTTGTTGCATCGGGGCGCGAACGCGCAGCCTTCGCTCCACGGGATCGCGTCCCGCGCGGACCCCCGGATCGGATGCAGGGTCTCCCCGCGTACGGCATCCAGGCGCGGGATGGAGCCGAGCAGGCCACCGGTATAGGGATGCCGGCCGTGGTAGAAGATCTCCCGTCGAGCGGCGTTCTCGATGATCCGCCCCGCGTACATCACGTGCACGGTGTCGCATAGCCCTGCGACGACGCCGAGATCGTGCGTGATCAGGACCAGCGCGGTGTCCGAGCCAACGACCAGTTCCCGTAACAACTCCAGGATCTGAGCCTGGATGGTCACGTCCAGAGCGGTCGTCGGCTCGTCCGCGATGAGCAGGCGAGGCTTGCAGGCCAGGGCCATCGCGATCAGGGCGCGCTGCCGCATCCCGCCGGATAGCTGATGCGGGTATTCGGTGAGCCGCCGCTTCGGATCGGGAATGCCGACCCGGTCCAACAGGTCCCTTGCCTCGGCATTCGCCGCGTCCCCTTTCATACCGCGATGGCGGGAGAGGACCTCGGTCACCTGGATTCCGATCGGGATCACCGGATTCAGCGCCGACAACGGATCCTGGAAGATCATCGCGATCTCCGCACCGCGCAGATCGCGGAGTTCCCCGTCGGAGAGCTCTAGCAGGTTCCGGTCCTCGAACAAGACACTGCCGCTGACC
>JALZDV010000397.1 GCA_030862345.1 Actinomycetota bacterium
CTTCATAGCTACTTCACGGCGACTACTTCAGGGTGATGGTGGCGCCGGCTGCCTCGAGTTGCTCCTTGGCCTTGTCGGCGGCTTCCTTGTTCACCTTCTCCAGCAGAGGCTTAGGGGCGGCCTCCACCAAGTCCTTGGCCTCCTTGAGGCCGAGGCTGGTGAGCGCGCGAACCTCCTTGATGACCTGGATCTTCTTGTCACCCGCGGCCTCGAGGACAACATCGAACTCGTCCTGCTCGGCCTCGGCCTCAGCAGCACCGCCACCTGCCGCGGGAGCCGCAGCCGCAACCGCAACCGGGGCAGCAGCGGTGACGTCGAAGGTGGTCTCGAACTGCTTCACGAAATCCGACAACTCGAGCAGCGTCATCTCCTTGAACGCGTCGAGCAGGTCGTCGGTGGACATCTTTGCCATGGTGGTCCTCTCTAGCTTTCGGTGGTCAGGTTGGTGGGAGATTCGCTGGCCACGGACTCGTCCGCGGCCTCCGGGGCGGAGCTGACATCAGCGGCAGGCGCCGCAATGGGTGCCTCAGCGGGTGCTTCGGCGGCCTTCTTCTCGGCTAGGGCAACCGACAGCCGAGCCATCTGGGACAGCGGAGCCTGGAACAGGGCAGCTGCCTTGCTCAGGCTGGCCTTCATGCCACCGGCGAGCCTGCCGAGCAGAACCGCACGCGACTCGAGATCGGCGAAGGAGTTGATCTCGGCGGTGCTGAGCATCTTCCCGTCCAGCACGCCGCCCTTGATGATGAGCAGTGGGTGCGTACGCGAGAAGTTCCGTAGTGCCTTGGCGGCGTCGACCGGCTCGCCCTCGATGAAGGCGATGGCGGTCGGGCCGGTGAGTAGCGGGGTGAGCTCGTCGTACCCGACCTCGGCTACTGCACGCTTGGTGAGCGTGTTCTTCACCACGGCGTAGGTGCTGGTGGTGCCGAGCGACGTACGCAGTTCCTTGAGCTGAGCAACCGTCAAGCCGCGGTAGTCAGTGAGCACCACCGCTGACGAGCGGTTGAACCGGGAGGTGATCTCCGCGACCGCGCCGACCTTGGCAGGGTTCGGCATGGGCTTCCTCGTTTCTTGTGGTCTGCTGGACACCCGTCAGATCTGACGAGTTCGATCCCCAATCTCAACCCGAGGAACAACAAACGCCCCGGCGCAGGGCGCACGGGGCGAGTTCGGCGCAGTGGCAGGGGCTGCGTTACTCGTACCGTCCTCCTGCGCGGGCCGCCCGAGTCAAATCGGGACCTTCGCTCGAACGCCCGAGGACGCCCGACGACCAGCGGTCTAAGGGAACGAGGACAAGTGTACGTGCGTTGCGGTGCACCCCGCACATCGGTGCGCGCACTCACTTGCGATACAGCTGGATGAGGTTGTTCTCGTCCTTGTAGGCGACGATGCGGCTCTTGCCGGACCGCTTCGCTGCATACATCGCGGTGTCGGCTCGGGACAGCAGCGTGTCGGCAGTGAGATGCCGATCGGCCGCGTCGAGCGAGAAGACCCCGAGGCTCGCACCGACGCCGACCTGAGCGCCGTCCAGGACAAAGGGCACTCGCAGGACGTCGGAGATCTTCTTGGCCACACTCAGCGGATCCGAGCAATCCTCGAGAAGGATCGCGAACTCATCGCCGCCGAGGCGAGCGACGGTGTCCCCCGTCCGTACGGACCCGATCAGTCGCTCGGCCACCCGCACCAGCAGTTCGTCGCCTCGGGCGTGGCCCATGGTGTCGTTGACCCTCTTGAAATCGTCCAGGTCGAGGAACAGCACCGAAACCGGCCGTCGGTCCCGGTCGTGCAACTGGAGGGCATGCTGCAGCCGATCACGGAACAGACCGCGGTTTGCCAGACCCGTCATGCCGTCGTGGAATGCCTTCTGTTGCAGCTGCGCCTCGCGTACCTCGAGTTGCTGCGTCAGGGTCGCATTCCGCCTGACGTGCAGGAATTGGCGGAGCAGGGCCAGCCCGACCACGGCACTGACCGCCGACAATTCTCCGACCGAGGGCTGCACGCCGTTCGCGCTCTGCGCGATCGTGACGCCCAGTGCGACGGCCACAGACACGTAGGGCACGAGCGTCCACCCGGGCCCCCGCCGTGCGCTGCGCAGCGACTTCAGCCCCAGAGTGACGCCACTGGGCACCAAGGACTGCTCGTGGAGTGCCGGCTTGGCCCGTCGCAGCGCGGCCAACACGATCAGGGAGAAGCCGGCAAGCCAGCCGAGTTGCACGATCCCGTCGGCGTGGAGATTCATCGCGTCCAGGCTCAGATAGGCCATCACGCCGTCAGCCGCACCCAGGGCCAGCAGTCCTGCCCCGAGCCGGATCAGGACCGGGAGCATGGACCGTGTTCTGCCCAGGATCACAATGGCGAGGATCAGGACCAGCGCATCAGCAAGCGGGTATACGACCAACACCACCAGCCCCAAGCCGTCCTGAGTGGAGGTGCGCACGGAGCTGATCAACACCAACGACGCAAGCCCTAGCGCCACAGTCATCATCGCCGCATCCAGCACGCGCTCGAACCCCGCGGTCCCGCTGTCGGCAACGGGATAGACCAGCAACCCGATGCAGGTCAGCAGCACGAACCCGAGGAAGGTGAGGTCAGGTACCGAAGGAAAGGTCGGGGCAAGGTCCAGCCCGACGTCATACCACGTCCGCAGTGCCTGCGCGCAGGCCCGTAGAGCGCAGCCGACGGCCAGGAGAATCCACAACAGCCGGTGCCGTCCATGGGATCCTCGAGCACGTACGCCGGCAGCCACAGCGGCCACCGTCGCCACGAGCTCGTCCCCGAGAAGCCACGGCAACTCGGTCCCCATGACCGCAAGACTAGGAGCCGAAGCCACGCGGTGCGCGATTGCGGCTCACGCGTTGCCTGCAGGGACGTTGTGATGGTGGGGTCCCCGTGTGACAGCGGCAGCGTGTGGCCAGCCGGCGAGCGGCGGCATCTCCGTGCACGGCCAGAACCTTCGACCGAAAAGCTCCGTTACGGGGAGGTGTCGTCGATGGTGACGTTGCGCGTGCGGTTCGGGTCGATCGGGATGCCCGGACCCATCGTCGTGCTCACCGTGACCTTCTGCAGGTATCGGCCCTTGGCCGCCGGCGGTTTGGCCCGCAGGACCTCGTCCAGTGCAGCAGCGTAGTTCTCTACGAGCTGCCTCTCGTCGAAGGACGTCTTACCGATGATCATTTGCAGGTTTGCCTGCTTGTCCACCCGGAAATTGATCTTGCCGCCTTTGATGTCGGTAACGGCCTTGGCCACGTCCGTGGTAACAGTTCCGGTCTTCGGGTTGGGCATGAGACCGCGCGGACCGAGGATGCGGGCGATCCGACCGACCTTTGCCATCTGGTCCGGCGTCGCGATCGCGGCGTCGAAGTCCAGGAACCCGCCTTGAATCCGCTCGATCAGATCCTCAGAGCCGACCACATCGGCCCCGGCGGCCTCGGCCTCGGCGGCCTTGTCCCCGGTGGCGAACACGATCACTCGTACGGTCTTGCCGGTGCCGTGCGGAAGGCTGATCGTGCCGCGGACCATCTGATCGGCCTTGCGCGGATCGACGCCCAGACGCATGGCAACCTCGACCGTCGCGTCCCACGACGTGGTGGAGGTCTGCTTGGCAAGTCGAGAGGCCTCGACCGGGGAGTAGACCCTGTCCTTGTCGATCAGTTCGGCGACCTTGCGGTAGTTCTTGCTGCGCTTCACGGTGCTCCTCCAGTTACGTAATTCGAGGTAGTGGTCAACGGGACAGCGCGTCCCTCCCACGTCGTGTGCCGGCGGCGCCGACGCACGTCATTGTCAAACTCCTCAGCTCTTGACCGTGATTCCCATGGATCGTGCGGTCCCTGCGATGATCTTCTCCGCCGCGTCGAGGTCCGCGGCGGACAGGTCGTCGAACTTTGTCTGGGCGATCTCGCGGACCTGGTCACGGGTCACCGAGGCGACCTTTGTCTTGTGCGGCTCGCCGCTGCCCTTCTCCACGCCGGCTGCCTTGAGGAGCAACTTTGCAGCCGGCGGTGTCTTGGTGACGAAGGTGAAGGAGCGGTCCTCGTACACCGAGATCTCGACGGGTACCACGTTGCCGCGTTGGCCCTCGGTGGCCGCGTTGTAGGCCTTGCAGAAC
>JALZDV010000425.1 GCA_030862345.1 Actinomycetota bacterium
GCCGGGCACACCGCCGCCGTTGATGCCCAGGTACAGGATGTTGAACGGGTCGCGGACCAGGACCTGGAAGCCCTCGTCCTCGAGCGTCTGGTAGTCCGCCGGCGAGGCGAAGTCGTAGGCGTCGATCGCCCCTGCCTGCAGCTCCTGACGGCGGGTGTTGCCGTCCGGGATGGTGCGGAAGATGATCTCGTCGAGCAGCGCCGGCTCGCCCCAGTAGTCCTCGTTCCGGACGATGGTGACCTCGCCGTTGCCGCGGTCCCAGCTGTCGAACCTGAACGGACCGGTGCCGGTCGGGTGCTCGAGGGCGTACGCCGGGTACGTCAGCGCGTCGTCGCTGCCGCTGAGGTTGTCGGCGTCGTACTCCTGCAGCGCGGTCGGGCTCTGGATCGAGAAGGCCGGCAGCGACAGGGCGGCGGGGAACTTGCTGGTCACCTTGTTCAGCGTGATGACCGCCGTCGACTCGTCGGCCGCCTCGCAGCCGGCGTAGATGTTCGGGGTCTCCGGGGTGCTGGCGAAGCCGCCGAAGACGTCCTGGTAGTAGGACGACGCGCTCGGGCTCTGGGCCAGGCCCTCGAAGTTGTACCAGCGGTCGAAGTTGAAGCACACGGCTTCGGCGTTGAAGTCGGTGCCGTCGTGGAACTTGACGCCTTCCTTGAGCTGGAAGGTGTAGGTCAGGCCGTCCTCGCTCGCTTCGTATGACTCGGCCAGACCGGGCTCCGGCTCGGCAGAGCCCTCGGCGGGCTCGAGCAGTCCCTCGAACATCTGGCGAGTGACGCGGAAGGTCTCGCCGTCGGTCGCGAACGCGGGGTCCAGAGAGCCGGGGTCGCCGGCAGTGCCGAAGACGAACGTGCCGCCGCCGCCGCCATCGCCAGTGCTGGGCTCGCGCTCGCTCTCAGCGCAGGCAGACATAGCCAACGCAGCAATGGAGACCGCCGCAATCGCGGTCAGGCGCTTCTTTGGTCGTTGCATGTACCTACCTGCCTATCAGCATCGTTGCTTCGCGCCGACGAACCTGGCCCGCGAATGGGCATGCCCGACGGCCCGGGGGGCACTACTCCGGTTGAGAAATCGGACCCTAGACCGTCCGGTTATCCGTTGCGACCCTGCTGGGCCTCCGAGACCAGACCTTTATCTCCCTCAGCCGGACTTGCTCAGGCGATGACGCTGCGGCGACCCTCGAAAGCGCGGCCGAGGGTGACCTCGTCGGCGTACTCCAGATCTCCACCCACCGGCAGCCCACTGGCCAGTCGAGTCACCGTCATCTCCATCGGGGCAACCAGGCGGGCCAGGTACGTCGCGGTGGCCTCGCCCTCCAGATTGGGATCGGTGGCCAGGATCAACTCGGTGATGTCCCCGTCGGCCAGCCGGGCCATGAGCTCGCGGATCCGCAGATCCTCCGGTCCGATGCCTTCGATCGGGCTGATCGCGCCGCCGAGGATGTGATAGCGCCCGCGGAACTCTCTGGTGCGCTCGATCGCAACCACGTCCTTGGGCTCCTCAACGACGCAGATGACATCCAGGGTGCGGCGCGGATCCCGGCAGATCTTGCATTGCTCGGCCTCTGCGACATTGCCGCAGATGGTGCAGAAGCGCACTTCGTCGCGAACCCGGTTCAGCGCGGTCACCAGCCGAGTGACGTCGGCCGCCTCGGAGCCGAGGATGAAGAAGGCGATCCGCTGGGCACTCTTGGGGCCGATACCGGGCAAGCGGCCCAATTCGTCGATCAGATCCTGGACCGCACCCTCGTACATGCCCCTACGTCCCGGGCAGACCCAGCCCGCCGAGACCGCCAGCGAGGGGTCCCATGGCGGTGCTGGCGAGTTCGGCGACCTGCCGGCTTCCGTCCCGTACGGCGGCCAGGATCAGGTCCTGCAGACTCTCCACATCGTCTGGGTCGACCGCCTTGGGGTCGATGATCACGTCGGTGAGCTCGCCCGAGCCGCTCATCGTGACCCGGACCAGTCCGCCGCCGGCTGAACCCGTGACCTCGGCATCGGCCAACTCTTGTTGGGCGGCCATCAGCTGAGCCTGCATCTGTGCGGCCTGTTGCATCAGCGCCTGCATGTCCGCAGCTCCACCAGGTTGCACTGTCATCCCGCCTCGCGTTCTCGTCTCATGAACCGAGGGTAGTGCGCAGGCGGACCGGCTATATCCCGGCGCGCGCGATCAGCGGGCGAGCTGCTAAATCGATGAGTGGCCGGTCAGGTCCGGCAGAATTGGCTGCATGAGATTTCGCGCTACGGTCGAGCTCGGCGGCAAGACGGCCACCGGAGTCGCGGTGCCACCGGAGATCGTGGCCAGCCTCGGCTCGAGCAAGCGGCCCCCGGTGCGAGCCACGATCAACGGCTATACCTATCGCAGCAGCATTGCGTCGATGGGTGGGCGCTTTCTGCTGCCCGTCAGCTCTGACGTACGCGACATGGCCGCCGTCAAGGCAGGTGACGAGGTCGACATCGACGTCGAACTCGACCTCGAGCCTCGCGAAGTGAGCGTTCCGGCCGACTTCGCCGCAGCACTCGATGCACGTTCGGAAGCCAAGTCCTTCTTCGATGGCCTGTCCTACAGCAACCGACTCCGCTTCGTACTGTCGATCGAGGCTGCCAAGTCAGCCGAGACGCGGCAGCGACGCATCGACAAGGCAGTCGTGCAGTTGGCCGAGGGTCGCGCGTAACGGCTCTCGGCCGACGAGATCAGCGTTGCCCCTCGACGGGTTGGGCGCCCAGCTCCTCCCGCAGCAGGGACAGTGCGGCCTGCTCGGAGTCCACCGGATCCGAAGAGCTCGACGAGTCCACCGGCTCGCCGACCTCATCGCTGCCGCCGCCCTCGTGCCCGGTTTCGCTGACGGCGCCTGCAGTGGCTTCGACCGCCAGCAGGGACTGCTGCTCCTCACCGGCGTCGACAACGGTCTCCACCTGCCAGTCGACTCCGAGCCTGTCGCGCAGCGCGGCCCGGATGATCTCGGTGTTCATGTCCTCGGACAACCGGCGCATCAAGCCCGAGGAATTGATGCCCAGCTTGAGCATCGAGCCCTCGACGGCGAGCACATTCGCCGACATCAGCAGCGCAGCCGTGGTCCGCTTGCGTTCCTTGATCGCGTCGAGCAGGTCGGGCCAGAGCCGACGGAGATCCACAACTGTGAGGGCACCCGAAGGTGCGGCTGCCGTGGCCGAGGGCGGCTCGGGCGGCCGGGCGGGGACGGTTGAGGACGGTTTCGCTGCGGCAGGGGGCGTACGGGCGGGTGCTGCCGACGTCGGCGCGGCGGAGGCGGCGGCCGGGATGTCGGCACGCGGTGAGCCAGCGTCCGTAGCCGATGGGGGCCGACTTTCGGCAGCTGAAAGGTCGGAGATCTGCATCCGGCGCTCGAGTCGCTCGATGCGCTGCAGAGTGGCCGACGAGTCGTCACTGGTCGACGGCAGAAGCATCCGAGCGCAGACCAGCTCGAGAAGCAGGCGGGGGGCCGTGGTTCCTCGCATCTCAGTGAGTCCATTGTGGACAATGTCGGCGAACCGGGACAGTGTTGCCGTACCCAGACGGGCGGCCTGGTCGGCCATGATCGTGAGTTGGTCACCAGGGAGATCCAGGATTCCCTTGTCGGCAGCGTCCGGCACCGCGTCGATGATGACCAAGTCACGGAGACGGTCCAGGAGGTCGGCGGTGAAGCGACGCGGATCGTGCCCCGCCTCGCTGACCCGGTCCACGGCTGCGAAGACGCCTCCCGCATCTCCTGCGGCCAGCGCGTCGATGGTCTCGTCGAGCAATGCCCCGTCGGTGACACCCAGCAAACCCACCGCTCGTCGATAGGTGACTCCGTCCTCACCGGCGCCGGCCAGCAGTTGGTCCAGGATGGAGAGCGCATCGCGTGCCGAGCCGCCGCCGGCGCGGACCACGAGCGGGAAGACCGAGTCCTCGACGGTTGCCTTCTCGTCCTCACAGATGCGCACCAGCAGGCCGCGCAGGACCGACGGCGCCATCAGCCGGAAGGGGTAGTGGTGGGTACGCGACCGGATCGTCGGCAGGACCTTGTCCGGCTCTGTGGTTGCGAAGACGAACACCAGGAAGTCCGGTGGTTCCTCGACGAGCTTGAGCAGGGCGTTGAAGCCCTGGGTCGTGACCATGTGCGCTTCATCGATGATGTAGATCTTGTAGCGGCTGACCATGGGGGCGTAGAAGGCGCGATCACGCAGGTCTCGGGCGTCGTCCACACCGCCGTGGCTGGCGGCATCGATCTCGATCACGTCGGGCGTACCTGGCCCATCCGGTGCCAACCCCACGCACGAGTCGCAGATTCCGCAGGGCGTGGATGTCGGGCCCTGCACGCAGTTCAGCGAGCGGGCCAGGATCCGCGCGCTGGAGGTCTTCCCGCAGCCGCGTGGCCCGGAAAACAGATACGCGTGGTTGATCCGCGCGTTGTCCACGGCCTGGGTCAGCGGCTCGGTCACATGGTCTTGACCGACGACCTCGGCGAAGGTGGCCGGTCGGTACTTGCGATAGAGCGCAACAGCCACGCACGCGAGGGTACTGGCCCCAGCCGACACCCCGCGTCTGGCGTTGAGAGTGAGCATCGACGAGGAACGAGGCAGGAGCGGAGCGAACACAGCGCCGCCCGGAGGGCGGGTACGCGCGGCTCCGTCAGGTCATTGGGGACCCCTCGTACACCCGACAGAGCCCGCTTATCCTTGCTGCCTTCCGGCCCTGGGGAGGTTCACAGGGTGACGCCGTACGAGGGGTCGGGTGGATTCTAGTCAGGCCGGTAACAGCTGCCTTGTACCCTCGCTAATGGCCGGCCGCGGGTGCGTGCACTGCGCCGCCGTATCTGGAGGATTCGCCTAGTGGCCTATGGCGCTCGCTTGGAAAGCGGGTTGGGGGCAACCCCTCGAGAGTTCGAATCTCTCATCCTCCGCCGGGCAGCCCCGTGAACGACAACCTCGCCGACAGCTTTCGGCGCTGGGGTGAGCAGGGACTGCGTCGGCTGCCGCTGTACAGCCAGATCTCCCTCGCGGTGGCCGAGGACGCCGAAGTCCGCGACCTGGTGCTCGTGGCCCCCCGGGAGCAGCGGCAGCCGGTGCTGCTGTTCGCGGTAGTCCACTACCTGCTTCTGCGCGGTGCCGAGCACCCCCTCGCCCGGTGGTATCCGACGGTGGGTGGCCGGGCTGACGCGGGCGCGGATCCCTACCCCGACTTCCGCGATTTCGTGCTCGGTTGTCGGGCGCAGGTGGTCGAGTTGCTCGCGACCCGCAGCACCCAGACCAACGAGATCGGCCGCTGCTCGGTTCTTCGGCCGGCCTGGACCGTGGTCGCCGAGGAGGTTCGGGTCCCGCTCGGACTGATCGAACTAGGGACCTCGGCCGGATTGAACCTGTTGCTCGACCAATGGGCTTATGCCTACTCCCCCAGTGGACCGCACTACGGTGACCCGGCAGTCGACGTCCTGGTGGAGGCTCAGTCGCGTGGTGCCGCGTTGCCTCAGCTCGGGCCGGTCAGACTCGGATCGCGGGTAGGCATCGACCTGCATCCCGTCCCGGTCGGCGACGCCGAAGCCGTGCGATGGCTGCTGGCCTGCGTCTGGGCCGAGCAGCTGTCCCGATTCCGTCGGCTGGAGCAGGCGATCGAAGTCGCGCGGACCTGGTCGCTTCGACTCGTCGCCGGCGACGTCGTCGAGCTGTTGCCCTCGATTGCCGCCGACATCCCGGCGGCCCAACACCTGGCCGTACAGAACTCCTGGGTGCTCAACTATCTGCCCACCCAGGCGTGCCAGCGGCTGATCGCGGTGCTCGGCGAACTCGGCACCAGCCGGGATCTGTCCTGGGTGAGCATCGAGAGTCCGGAGCTGGTTCCCGGCCTGGACATTCCACCGCGCCCAGACGGGGCAGCCGACGGCGATGCATCGGTTGCGGTCCTCAGCACCTGGCGCGACGGGCACAAGGCAGTGCGCCGACTGGCCGATTGCCATCCGCACGGAACCTGGCTGCACTGGTGGTAACGGCCGACTCAGAGATCCCGGTAACTAGGCCGACCCTTGCTCATCGAGTTCGGCGCGCAATTGTGCGTTGTCGGACTCCAGCCCCAGGACCAGGGCGACACCGGCCAGATTGAGCCCCGCGTCAAGCAGCTCGCCGATCCGCTTGAGCCGCTCCAGGTCGTCCGGGCTGTAGCGTCGGGTGCCCCCATCGGTCCGGTCCGGTTCGAGTAGTCCGCGACGCTCGTACAGGCGCAGGTTCTGCACACCCATGCCGACCAGTTCCGCGGCTACGGAGATGCCGAAGACCCCCCGCGCGGGGTCGGGCGCCGGCAGGTCCATGGGTCA
>JALZDV010000431.1 GCA_030862345.1 Actinomycetota bacterium
AACACGCGCTTACGCAGCCGCGACCACGACCTGCGGTCGGCGCGGAACCCGGACGGTAGCAGCAGCCCGCAACGGCGTAGCGCCCGCTCCACGGTCGAGGTGGACCTCACCCAGACACCCTTCCTGACCGGTCGACTTCGGACCCTTGCACAGAGTCTGACGCACCTCTTCATCGACAAGTCATCGAACGTGTGTTCGAAGAGGCTATGCGTTGGGACCGGCAGGGGATCGGAGCCGAGGATCCAACGGCGCTGCCCGGACTCAGTCAGATCTCGGGTCTCCTGCGCACGGTGACGACCCCCGAGTTCGCCGGCGTCCGCTTCCACGAGGTCGCAGCCAAGAGCGCCCTGAACAAGGTCCCGCCCGCATCCTCAATGCCATTCCCCTGGACGATCAATCCCTATCGTGGATGTACGCATGCCTGCGTCTACTGACGGCTGATACTCCTCGGGTGATGACACGCCGCCTTATGTCAGGGAGAGGGAGATCCGATCTCTGAGTCGAGGAACGCGCAGAAGTCGAAGTCCTCTTCGTACGTCGGGTGCGGGCCTTTCACGCTGAGCAATCTGTCGAACAGGATGGTGCCGCCAGGCTCCGAGTCGTTCTCGGTGTCGAACACGTAGCCGATTCGGACAGTTCCGTACTCTCTCAGGATCACCTCGCCTGACGAGTCTCGGAAGGTGACGATTCCAGTCTCCTGGCCCACGTAGGTGACGATGCCATTGCCCAGGTAGTGAGGCTGCACCTCTCTGAAAAAGAGGTTGCCGGTGACGGTTATGTACTCACCCGTTTCGGGGTTCACGATGGTGTCGGTGAAATGGACGACACTCGCGAACGGGAAGAACTGGCCATCCGTGGACGGGTCCGCCTCTCTCGTCACGAATGCGCCCGAGAACTCGCTTCTGACGACGTAGTCACCACCACACTCCGTGTAGTAGTCCGTCCCGCTAAACGTCCCTGCGTCCTCCACCGCCTGTGCTGGTGCTGCCGTGACCATTAGCCCGGCTGCCGCCAAGGCGAACGCTGCAAGGGTTGCCCGAATCTTCACCGGAGTCTCATCTCGTCGAGGGCTCCCAAACTTACTCAAGGTAGGCCGGACACAACAGCCCTTTGGTAGACGCCACGTCTGCTCTGCGGCTGACCAGGGTCGGCTAGGGGCGGGGGGACGGCCCCGCAACGACTCCCCACCGGTCATCTCGCCGATACGGCCTTTCTATTCACGGTTTTTTCCACCAAAAGATCATGCCCCGGCGGGTGGCCCGACTCGATGATCAGCGGACCGGCTCGTCGGCCATGACGTAGGGTGACTGCCATGACGGATGATCTAGACCGGCCCAGTTCCCGCTGGGTTGATTCTCCCGACGACTATCGCGTCATGCCCGAGCCTGTCGCGCCCGAACAGACAGTGGCCCACCAGGCGGGCGGATCAGCGGAGTTGGCGCCCGACTGGAGTATCGGTCTGGTCGGCGAGTTCGACGGCGGCGACGGCGACTAGTAGACCGTCGGCCACTGGCTCGCGAGCATGGCGGGCCAGGATGCACGGCCAGCAGTAGTGCGTTCTCACCGTTCCCTGAACCCCCGTCCCGCAGTCCCGGCAGACGCGGGCCTTCTGCAGCCAGACCCGCTTCTCACCACCGACCCTGACCGGGACGACCACCTTCCGCCGGCACGGCAAGCAACGCCGTTGATCTGGTGGCAGGGATCCGCGGCCAGCGAACATGAGTTCACCGCACTCCGAACACGGCGCATTCCGCTTGCGAGTCATTTACAAGGCCTCCTCAGACCAAGATCCAGTGTGGAATTTCTGCCGGGGGGAGATGGGTCCGTATCGGCGAGATGACCACGCGGAAGGCGGCGGGGATCACCCGGGTGGGGTCCGGCCGGATCCGATCGGTGCAATAGTGGTCGCCGGCTCGCGTCAGTCTTGGGTGCCGCCAACTGCCTGGACGTAAGGGACTTTCCCGGAGCCAGCGTGCGAGAGGGATGACCATGGCGCTTTATTTGTCGAAGTTCAGTTACACGCCTGAAACTTGGGCGCGGTTGATCGACAATCCAGAGGACCGCCGACAAGCCGCTGCGTCGTATATCGAGTCGGTCGGTGGCAAGCTTCACGGTTTTTGGTACGCCTTCGGCACCCACGACGGATACAACTTGTGGGAGGCACCGGACAACGTCTCCATGGCCGCGGTGTCGCTGGCGATCGCTGCCGGCGGCGCGCTCGAGTCCTTGGAGACGACGGTGCTGCTGACCGTCGAGGAAACGATGGATGCGATGCACCGGGCCCAACAGGTCCAGTACCGACCGCCCGGCGCGTAGTGCTTCACCAGTCACAGCTCGGTGCAGGTTCGGCGACGTAGTCGAGCCGGTTGCTCTTTGCCCGGTTGCACTTGCGATGGACTGCGACCAGATTTTTCGGATCCATGGCGAGGTCGGGTCTGAGCGCCAGGGGTAGGACGTGGTCGACCTCGGTGCTGTTGGGGTGCGGTTTGCGTGCGGTCGGGTCGAGGAGTCCACCGCAGATGGCGCAGACGGATGCGTTGCGGATGATGCGGGCTCGTAGCCGTCGCCAGGGTCTTCCTTCGGCTGGCATGGTTATGGCCCCCTTCGGGTACAGGCGGAGGGCGGTGGACCCGGACCGTGGCATGGACAACGGGAGTCGGAGGTCAAGTCCCTCCCGGTGTCGTCCGGTCCGGGT
>JALZDV010000440.1 GCA_030862345.1 Actinomycetota bacterium
CCTGCCACCGATTCCGCGAGATCGCCCACGCGGCGCGCGAGCTCACCAAGCGCAACCCCGGACACTCCGGGCCGCAATCGCAACAGTACGACGTGAACGAGCATCGACCGCGGCTCCCGCTGCGCGCGCTACTCCCGGCCCCGTAGTGCTCGCTCGACGTCGCGTCTCGCCTGCCGGTCCGCATCGGCGGTTCGCTTGTCATAGAGCTTCTTGCCTCGCGCCACCCCGATGTCGATCTTTGCCAGACCTTTTTTCAAGTGGAGACGGAGTGGGACGAGCGTCAGCCCCTTTTGCTCGACCGCCTCGCGGAGCCGTCCTAGCTCCCGGCGATGGACGAGGAGCTTGCGCGGCCGGTCAGACTCGTGGTTGGCGCGATTGCCATGGCTGTAGGGCGCCACGTTGGAGCCAACAAGCCACAGTTCGCCATTCTCGAAGCGGGCGTAGGCTTCGGAAATGGTCGCTTTCCCGTCACGAATCGACTTGATCTCGGTGCCGGTCAGGACGATACCGGCCTCCACTGACTCCAGAATGTGAAAATCGTGGAAGGCGCGCCGGTTGCTGGTGACCACGCGGTCGCCCCGGCCACGGTCGTTTGCGGCGACAGCGTTCGCGGAAGAAGTCCTGGTTGCCATTCGCGCACTATAGGAAGCGCCTGGGAGAGCGTCAAACGGGCGCATCGGGAGCCGTTCCCGATGCGCGGTGAACATCGCGCGACGACGATCCGCAGGGGAACACGATGGAGCAGTGGTCAGGCGCCGATCCGGACGACCCGTACGCCGAGCTCCCGGAGCTGTATGACCTCGAACATGCTGGATTTACCGAGGACATCGATCTCTACCTCGGGCTGGCCGAGGTCGTCGGCGATCCCATCCTGGAGCTCGGGTGCGGTACGGGCCGGGTGCTTGCGCCGCTGGCAGCCGCCGGCCATCGCATCACCGGGATCGATCGCTCGGGACCGATGCTGGACCGGGCGAGCTCGGCGCTTCAGTTAGATGCCGGCGCCGGTTCGCAGCGCGTGACACTCGCCGAGGGTGCGATGACCGAGGCCGAGCGCGCACCCGGTGGCCCGTTCGGGCTGGTGATCTTCTCGCTGAATGGGTTGATGCACGTGTCGACCATGGCTGGGCAACGAGCGGCGCTGGCATCGGCTCGACGGGCTCTCGATCCACGGGGAATGCTCGTCATCGACGCCCTGAATCCGACTCCTGAGATGCTGGCGACACTCGATGGACGCGTCCAGCATGAGGGGTCCTGGCGGAAATCTGACGGCACGGTGGTCGATCGTTTTACCGCGCGGACCCACGATTCCGCGGAGCAAAGGATCGACACCGCGCTCTGGTATGACCTGATTGACTCCACCGGTCAGGTCCGGCGCGTGCGCAGCGGGTTCCCCATGCGCTACCTCGTCGCATCGGAGCTCGTATTGCTGCTCGAGCTCACCGGGTTCGTGGAATGGAAGCTCTACGGATCGTACGACCTCGACCCGTATGACGAAGGGAGCGATCGCCTGATCGTCACCGCCGAGGTCACGCCCAGCTAGCTGTCGCCGCCGACGGGAGTCGGAGGTCGGACGTCGGAAGTCGGGACTAGACCGCAGGACGGCAAGGCAAGTCGTGAGACGGCTCGAGCCACCAGCTGATAGCCGATAGCCGGAGGAACGATCCTCCGACCTCCGACTTCCGACCTAAATCCGTGCCGCGCGGTTCAGGAGCAGGAGGTCCGCCAGGACGATGGCCAGCATCGCCTCGGCCACCGGGACGGCGCGGGGAACGACCGACGGGTCGTGGCGACCCTCGACCAGGATCGTCCGCGGTTCCATGCCGATGTCGACCGTTTCCTGCTCGCGGGCCACCGAGGAAGTGGGTTTGATCGCCACCCGGACGACAATCTCCTCGCCGGAAGAGATTCCGCCCAGGGTGCCACCGGCCCTGTTGCTTCGGGTCCGCACCCGGCCGTTGTCGGCATAGAACCAATCGTTGTTCTCTGACCCGCGTGACCGCGCCGAGGCGAACCCGTCGCCGATCTCGACCCCCTTGGTGGCGGGAATGGAGAGCATCGCCTGCGCGACGAGCGCGTCGAGCCGGTCGAAAGTCGGTTCACCGAGTCCTGGCGGGACATTCAAGGCCCGCACCTCGACAACGCCGCCAAGACTGTCGTGGCTCTCTTTGACGGCCAGGATGGCGTCGGTCATGACCTCGGCGGCGACCGGATCCGGGCAGCGGACGAGGTTACGTTCGATCTCGTCCCGATCGAACGTCTGCATTTCGATACCGCCGATCTCTTTGGTGAAGCCATAGATCTCCACCCCGACAGAGGCGAGGATCTTGCGCGCGATCGCGCCGGCCGCCACCCGTCCCCAAGTCTCCCGCGCCGAGGAGCGGCCGCCGCCGCGATGGTCACGGTGTCCGTACTTTGCCCAGTAGGTGTAGTCGGCGTGACCCGGTCGAAAGACGTCGCGGAGGTTTTCGTACTTGGATGAATCGACGTCGCGGTTGTAGGTGATCATCGAGATCGGGGCGCCGGTGGTGCGATCTTCGAAGACACCGGAGAGGATCTCCGCGCGGTCTTTCTCGCCTCGTGGCGAGGTCACCTTGCTTTGCCCGACCCGCCGTCGAT
>JALZDV010000443.1 GCA_030862345.1 Actinomycetota bacterium
AGTCAGCCTCGGCCGACGACTGGGCCCGATCCAGCCCGGTCGCGGAGTGGACGGCCCTGGACATCGTGAAGCATCTGGTCGAATGGTCCCGCGGCTTCCTAAAGGGTGCAGGGATCGAACTCCCGGCCCTAGACGTCGAGGCAGACCCGGTCGCCGCCTGGAGGCAGCACGTCACCGACATTCAGTCCATCCTCGACGCCCCGGACGGACGGGTGCTCAGAAACCCGCACATCGGCGACAAGCCCGTGGACGAGGCGATCAACGCGTACTACACCGCCGACATCTGGATGCACTCCTGGGACCTCGCCAAGGCGCTCGGCCGCGAGCCCGACCTGGGCCAGCAGCGCTGCAACGCCGCGCTGGCGAGTATGGAGCCGATGGAGCAGATGCTGCGCGACAGCGGGCAGTTCGGTCCCGCTGTACCCGTCGCCCACGGGACCTCCGCGCAGGACAAGCTAATGGCCTTCATCGGCCGCGATCCGGCCTGGCAACCCCAAGGTTGAGTTGTTACAAACGGCTACCTCGAGCGACTACTCACCACCCTGGGGGCGCCTCCGGTCATCCCATGCAACCACGACGATCTGATTACGCCGCTGGCAGACCCCAACATCGCGTCCACGGCGAGCCAAGCGGCGGTCAACCTGCGCACGGTCGTGCGCGACATGGGCCTGACAAGCGGGGTGATCGCTCGTCACCACCTGGAGCCCCTCTCGGTGTAAGCGCTGATCTAGTACAAGCAGCACCCTTCCGCGCGACTTCAGCCCGGCGATCAGTTCCCTTAGCCGTTGCTCGTCCGTGTCGAAAACGCTCGATCGGCTCCGACATCTCTGTGAGAGGCGCCGCAACGGCGCCGTACGTCGCTGTCCTGGTGTCTACACAGGTATGTCCACGAGCCTAAAAACTCAGCGAAGGGGACCGCCCGCATGCCCAACAATCGCAAGCTCGTCGTCGCAGAAAACATCAGCGCAAACGGCGTGATCGAGTTCCTTGATCCATGGTTCGACCCCGGCGACCAGGAGGACGACGACCAGCTAGAGGTGGTCCGCGCCCACATGGCCGCCGAGAGTGCCCTGCTACTGGGCCGGGAAACCTTCGAAGACTTCCGCGGCTACTGGCCGCTGCAGAGCGATGACAGCACAGGCTTCACCGCGCACCTCAATCAGGTGCAGAAGTACGTACTGTCCTCCACCCTGAGCGACCCAGCCTGGGACAACACCACGGTCCTCTCCGGACCGCTGGAGGATGAGGTCCGAACGCTCAAGGCGACACCCGGAGGGGAAATCGGTATCACCGGCAGCATCAGCGTCGTACACGCCCTGATGCGCGCCGACCTCGTCGACGAATACCGGCTGTTCGTCTACCCGGTCCTGACCAGCCACGGCCGCAACCTCGTCCCCGACGGACTGTCCATGCAGGGCCTGAGGCTGCAGGAGAGCCGTTCCTTCCGCTCCGGTGTGGCACTGCTCACCTACACGCGACCCTGCCCCGCTTCGGCATCCCAGTCCCACGAGATCGCGTCCACGAACGCCTGATCATCGGCTGTCGGCTTGCTCCTGTCGAAAGGTGCGGCATGGGCTAAGGCCCTGACTCCGCTCGCCGACCAACTCGACCGAGGGCTCATCTACGACCGGGACCTGCCCGACCTCGTCCCGGCCATGACGGTCGCAGCCCTTTGCGAACAGCGGGTACGTCAAGCCGTGCGCCGGCTAGCCGCTGGACCCAGGTGGCGCGATCACGACCTTGTCTTCACGTCCGGAGTCGGGACGCCGATCGACCCACGGAACATCGACGGGATGTTCAAGGAGGTGCTTCGCTCAGCGGGCGTACCTCGGGTCCGGTTTCACGATCTTCGGCACACCTTCGCGACGTTCCTCTTCGCCGAAGGGACACCAGCCCGCGTCGTCATGGAATTGCTCGGGCACTCCCAGATCGGCATCACGATGAACACCTACGCTCACGTCCTGCCGGCCTTCTCATCAGCCAGCGTCGAAGCGCTCGCCTCACAGCTCGCTGGATCTCCGTGATAGGGGAGGGGCGAGAACGAGCCACGACAAGGGCACCTTGACGGTCCAGGAGGACAAGGTTACCTTGTCATGGAGATAGCGGACAGCGCGCGCAAGCACGGCGTCCGCGATGAGGACATTGATTACGTTCTGCGCAACCCGCTCCGCGTAGTGGCCCGGCGAGGGAAGGGACCTGGTGATCGGTGCGGATCGATCCGGGCGCTTGCTCGAGGTGGTGATCCTCGACGACGACCCGAACGAGCAGCCAGTCGTGATCCACGCGATGTTTCTGCGATCCAAGTTTCATGACTATCTGAGGTGAGCCAGGTGCCCCGAACTCGTGAACAACTCCAGCAGGCACTCACGGATGCTGAGACGTGGCTCGACAGCCTGGACCCGAAAGCGCTCGGCTTGCCGGACTCGGACGGCGCGGATCTACTAGCCATCGGCGAAGCGCTGCGCGTGGTCGCCGCCAGCGACCTGAGCCTCGCCGAGCGGGTAGCGCAGGCAAGAGCCAACGGCCGGACCTGGACCCAGATCGCTGCAGTACTAGGCGTGACCAAGCAAGCCGCGCGGGAGCGCTTCGGCGAAACGGCGCACCGCTAGGCCTTAGCATTCCACCGGGCCATGGATGCCCAGACAGATTTGCAAAGTGCCTTCACTGCGCCCGTAAACGCGGGTCGAGCGGTCACTCTCACCTGCCCGCAGGCGTACCGCGCGTCACAGTCCATAGCCATCGCACCAAACGCGGACGCTGCGCCGCCCGAAGCGATGACTGGATGGCCGCGCAGTAGCAGTTGAGGATTTCCGACCGTGAGCACCTCGCCACATTCATTTCGGCTACCGAATCGGAGATCATTCGCGTCGCCAATCCGTCGGGAGCGGTTCCACGGGTCAGGCAGGTTCGGCTCGAGCTAGAAGCGGAGCCGGGGGTGGTCATAGATGATCGGCGGCCCGGAACCGAACTCGATTCCGGCGAATCCGCCTGGAGGCCCGGTGTGCGCGCCGGCCACGAAGCGCAGCACCGTCCCGTCCGGGTCGGGGATGTCCATCGCAATCCCGAAGTCTCCGCGGTCATGGACGTCGCCATGTGCAATACCGAGCTCGGCGCAGCGATCGATCACGGTGGACATTTCCTCTGTCGTCCGGAGCATGAAGGCACATACATCGAAGCCGTCTAGGACCGGATTGCTCGCACAATATTCGCGCTCGCGTAGCCCGATCACGAACCCCGCTTCGTGATCGGCAAGCACGACACCTCTGACTGCGGCGTCCTCAAAGAACTCGTTGGCCAGTTCCAGATCGAAGAGGTCTGCATACCAC
>JALZDV010000473.1 GCA_030862345.1 Actinomycetota bacterium
GTGCGAGCCGACAGGTTCGACTCTGAGTCGTACCGAAAGACCTT
The DNA here is from genome assembly GCA_030862345.1 of Actinomycetota bacterium. Taxonomy (GTDB): domain Bacteria; phylum Actinomycetota; class Actinomycetes; order Mycobacteriales; family Geodermatophilaceae; genus JACCQS01. The sequence goes on from JALZDV010000473.1 coordinate 45, forward strand.
CAACACCAACGTCATGGGCACCGTGCACTGCGTCGAGGCGCTGCTGCCGACCATGCTCGAGGACCGCCGCGGCGTTATCGCCGGCATGGCCTCGGTAGCCGGCTACCGCGGCCTGCCGGGCAGTGAGGCCTATGGCGCCTCCAAGGCGGCCCTGATCAACCTGCTCGAGTCGCTGCGCGGGAGTCTGGGTCCGCGCGGCATCCGGGTGCAGACGATCAGCCCCGGTTTTGTGCGAACCGATCTGACCGCGCGGAACAAGTTCCCCATGCCGTTCCTGATCGACCCCGACCGGGCTGCCCGGATCATCGCCGACGGGATCGCCGCCGAGAAGACCGAGATCGTCTTCCCGCTGCCGATGATGTTGATGATGAAGTCGGCCCGGCTCGTGCCCAACGTGTTGTGGCCCAAGCTGTTCGCCCGTACGCCGATGGCCCGCGGTTCCACACGCACAGAAAAGAGTTAGGCTGGCACCACAACACAAGCAAACAGGGGAGCGCGAGAGCGCTGAGAGTGCCGAACCCCGGCAGACCCTCGAACCTGATCTGGGTAATGCCAGCGCAGGGAGTTTGGAGGACTCATGAGTACGTCGTCCACGTCACGTCCCGCCAGCGTTGGGCCGGCTTCGCCCGAGCCGGTTTCCACCGATACTTCGGCTATCGACCAGCCGACCAACAGCGCCGACCCGAAGCCTGGCTGGCGGACCGTCGACATCGTCATCACCGCCGTCATCGGGGTGACCTTCGGTGTCGTCTTCTGGGCCTGGAACCTGCTCTGGAGCGCGACCGGTCCCGCTTTCGTCGCGTTTCCGCCGGCCCAGGCCGTCATGTACGGCGTGTGGCTGCTGCCGGCCGTCCTGGCGCCGATGATCGTGCGCAAGCCCGGGGCCGCGGTGTTCGCCGAAACCGTGGCGGCGATCGTCTCCACCCTGTTCGGGTCACCGTTCGGGGTGGCGATCATCCTGTACGGCCTGGCCCAGGGTGCGGCCGCGGAGTTCGGGTTCGCGCTCTTCCGGTATCGCCGCTTCACCTGGTCCAGCGCGCTGCTGGCCGGGCTGTTCGCCGGTGCGATGGCCGCCCTGCTGGACTTGGTGCTGTACTACCCAACCTGGGCCGGCAACTGGCAGCTCACCTATGTCGGTCTCGTTGCCGCTTCGGCCATGATCATCGCCGGGATCGGTGCCGTCCTGCTGACCCGGGCCGTGGCGGCCACCGGGGCGTTGTCCCAGTTCGCGTCGGGCCGCACCCAGAGCTGACCCGGTCAGGGGTTCTCCGGAGGGTGTGCCTTCCGGGCGGGCGCTGAGGTGACTTCCTCCGGAGAACGTCCACGACCGTCCCGGTCGAGCACACGGTGAGCGTGGGTGCCGGACCGGCCGCCGTCCTCGTCGACGAGTTCGGGTTTCGCTATGCCGGTCGTACGGAGTGGGCGGTACGCGACGCCGAGTTCCGGATCGAGCCAGGCCAGCGAATCCTGCTCACCGGGGCATCCGGCTCGGGCAAATCGACGCTGCTGGCCGCGATGGCGGGCTTGCTCGGACCGGATGCCGGGGATACCCGCGGTGCCGTACGAATCGACGGCCGTGCAGCAGTGCAGGCGCGGGACCGGGTCGGGATCCTCTTTCAGGACCCGGACTCCCAACTGGTGATGGGCCGGGCCGGCGACGATGTGGCGTTCGGCTTGGAGAACCGCGGCGTGCCGGCAGCTGACATCTGGCCGCGGGTACGGGTCGCCCTGGATATGGTCGGCTTCGGTTATCCCCTGGACCGGTCGACGCATATGTTGTCCGGTGGAGAGAAGCAACGGCTGGTCCTGGCCGGCGCAATGGTCGGCGAGCCCGGATTGTTGTTGCTCGACGAGCCGACAGCACAGCTGGATCCGCAAGGAGCCCAGCTCGTACGAGCGGCGATCGCTCGCATCCTGGCCCGCCGGGGAACGAGCCTGGTGCTGATCGACCACGACGCGGAACCCTGGCTGCCGCTCATCGACCGGGTCCTGGAAGTCCAGTTCCATCCGACTCAGGGGACCGCTGCAACGTTAGGTACGTATCAGGGTGCCCCTGAGTCGAAGGATTCGAGTCAGAATGCCCCGGAGTCGGGTGCGGTCCGGCAGTGCGGTGGGGTACGGGAGCTCGCGACGGACTGGCGACCGCGCGAACCGCTGCTGCCGCCTCGAGTCCCCCCATCTGCACACCAAGAGCCAGCCCAGCCCAGTGCAGGGCACCTTCTGCCAAGAGGTTCGACTCAGGGCGCCAATTATTCGGCCGGGACGCGAGCCGTCCTACTGGCTCAAGGAGCGGGGTTCTCCTTCCCAGAGGGACTCACCGGACCCCACATCCCAGCCCCGGTACGACCGGCGCTGGCGCCTACCGACGTCGAGTTACTGGCCGGTTCGGTCACCGCAATCACCGGCCCAAACGGCTCCGGCAAATCCACGTTGGGCCTGCTGCTGGCCGGACTCAAGCCACCCACCGTCGGGCGGATCACCGCAAGCCACGACCTGGCTGGCAGATTGGGTGATCGGCCATATCGCTGGGCGGCCCGAGATCTGGTGCAGCGCATCGGCACGGTCTTCCAGAATCCCGAACACCAGTTCCTCACCGGCCGGGTCCGGGACGAGCTCTCCCTCGGGCCGCTACGCGCCGGCGCCGGCAACCGGGCGGCGCACGACCGTGCCGCGGAGCTCCTCCACCGGTTGGGTCTGACCGGATACGCCGACGCCAACCCGTTCACCCTGTCCGGAGGACAACAGCGCCGGCTGTCGGTGGCCACGGCCTTGGCTACCCGGCCCGCCGTCCTGATCCTCGACGAACCCACCTTCGGGCAGGACTCCGCCACCTGGACGGAGTTGGTCAGCCTGCTCGCCGAAGCGAGGGACGCCGGAGCCGCGATCTGCCTGATCAGCCACGATGCCCGACTGGTCAGCGGATTCGCCGACCACGAACTCCGGCTCGGCACCACCCTGCCGACCATGACCCCGCCCGCACTCCCGGTTGATCATCGGAAGGTAGGGGGGTTTCCGGCCCCCGGAGCACCGAAAACCCCCTCACTTTCCGATGATCAACTTGGCGAGCATCCGACCAGATGACGACTCCCGGCAGTTTCGAGCCGCTGCTCCGTGGCCCTGTCCCGGCCGGCTGGCTGGGGCGGATCAATCCGGTCGCGCAGATCGTGGCGATCATGACCCTCGCAGTCACCGCCTTGGCCACGGTTGACCTGCTCACACCGGCTGTGCTGCTCACAGCAGAACTCATCCTGCTGCCGGGCGCGGGACTGCTCCGGCCGCGGATCCTGCTGGCGAAGACCTGGCCGCTGCTGCTCAGCGCTGCCGGCGTCGCCTGGGTCAACCTGCTCTTCTCGGCCGGACCGGGGTGGGACTGGTCCGGGTCGGCCGCCTTGGCCCTGCGGGTGCTGGCGGTGGCACTGCCCGGGGTGCTGTTCGTGGCCAGTACCGATGCCGTACGGATCGCCGATGCGCTTACCGTGCACTGGCGGATGTCGCCGCGGTTCGCGTACGGCGCGTTGGCTGCTCTCCGGCTGGCCCCGCTGATGGTGATCGAGTGGCGGGCGATCCAGCTGGCCAGGCGGGCGCGAGGTGTGGATGCCGGCCGAAACCCGGCCGTTGCCGTACGACTGTTCGCCGGAGCGGCATTCACCCTTCTCGTCGGCACGATCCGGCGCGGGTCGCGGCTGGCGCTCGCAATGGATGCCCGCGGGTTCGACGCCTCGGCGAGCCGGATCCAGCGGACGAACGCCCGCGGCTCGGTACTCGGTCGACCCGACTACCTGTTCATCACGGCCGCCGTCCTGCTCTGTGCCGGGACAACAGCGCTGAGTGTTGCGACCGGTCACTGGGATCCGGTCTTTGCCAGCTGAACCTTGCGCGCAGCCCTATTGCTGTTCAGAACGGTTGCGCCGCACAGGTCCATCCTCTATCGATTCAACTTTCTGTCCTGTGGTGGGAAGGATCCGGTCCACGGGGTGGGGGTGACCGTGGGCGGCGTGGTTGTGGGAGTCGGCGTGGGTACGGGGACGGCCACCGCCAGGGTGATCAGATCACCTGCCGCAGCGGATGTCCCGACGCCCGGCGTGACGTCAACGACCGTCCCCTCCTCTCGATCTGACTCGACGTTGGTCCGCCGGATGTTGGTGAAGCCGAGATCCCGCAACGTCTGCTCGGCCTCGTCCGCGGGCTGGCCGCGGATGTCGGGTATGGGCACGACTCCGGAGCTGACCGTCAGAGTGACCGCCGATCCCGGGGCGACCTCGCTGCCCTCCGGCGGGGTGACGCTGAGCACCTGGCCAGCGGTCACCAACGAGTCCTGAACGGCCGACGGCAACACCTGGAATCCGGCGTCCTCCAGATTCTCCAGTGCCTGTGCCTCGGTGAGTCCGACGACCGGTGGAATGGCAACGACATCCGGTCCGGACCCGATCACGAAATCGACCGCAGTGCCTTCCTCGACGTCCGATTGCGGCGCCGGGGACTGCGCGACGACCAGACCGAGGTCAGCCTCTTCCGAGGCCACCTGGGTGACCTCGCCGACGGTCAGGCCAGCCTGCTCGATCGCGATCCGCGCCGCGTCCTCGGTCAGGCCGGCCAACGCGGGCACCTCGATGGTCGCCACGGTGGGCGTGGGATCAGGGGTGGGCGTCGGGGTCTCGTTGTCGTTGTTGTTCAGCAGGAGGAACAGGGCCACCGCAGCCCCGGCCAGGGCCAGCAGGGCAACGGTCAGTACGGCGAATCCGATCCTTCTGCGCCGGCGGCGGTCCTCGTCGTCATCGGGATCCTGCAGGACCGGCAAAGCGGCAGGAGCAACGGCCCGGTAGCGGGTTCCGGTCGCCGGAGCGATCAGCGCCGTACGGTCGCTGTCGGACATGACCGGGGTGGCTTCCACCGGTTGGCCGGCCACGGCCCGCAACAGATCCGTGCGCATGTCGGCCGCACTCTGGTACCGGTTCGCCGGGTTCTTGCTCATCGCCTTGAGCACGATCGCGTCCAGCGCCGGCGGTACGGCCGGGTTGATCGTGCTCGGTGGACGGGGGTCTTCCCGGACATGCTGGTAGGCCACGGCCACGGGAGAATCGCCCTGGAACGGCGGCGCGCCGGTCACGAGTTCAAAGAGCAGGCAGCCCGCGGAGTACACATCTGAGCGCGCATCGACACTCTCGCCGCGCGCTTGCTCGGGCGAGAGGTACTGAGCGGTGCCGATGACAGCCGCCGTCGAGGTCATGGTGACCGAACTGTCCGACACTGCCCGAGCGATGCCGAAGTCCATCACTTTGACCGCGCCAGTCGGGGTGATCATGACGTTGCCGGGCTTGACGTCGCGGTGGACGATCCCGTTGCGGTGACTGAAGTCCAGAGCAGCGCAGATGTCGGCGGCGAAGGACATCGCTGCCTTGACGTCCATGACGCCCTTGTCCTTGAGGACGTCGCGCAATGTACGGCCCTCGACGTACTCCATGACGATGTACGGGACATCGCCGGCGGCCACCGAGTCCTCGCCGGTGTCGTATACCGCAACGATGGCCGGATGGTTGAGTGAGGCAGCTGCCTGCGCCTCACGCCGGAACCGGGCCTGAAACGTGGGATCGCGGGCAATGTCACTGCGCAGCACCTTGATGGCGACCTCGCGACCGAGCCGGATGTCGCGCCCGCGATGCACCTCGGCCATGCCACCGCGGCCGAGGACCTCACCCACCTCGTAGCGCTGGCCCAGCATCCGGGGTGTCGTCGTCACCCGCCCCACCCTCTCGTGGCGTACTGCCGGTCAGTCATCGCCGTTCCCGTTCCCGTTCCCGTCTCCAGGCTCGTACTTCTTGTTCGCGACAAAGACCGTGACCGTGGAGCCGGGCGGTACCTCGGCTTGCGCCGGAAAGGTGGTGATCACATCATTCTTGTCGAAGGGCTGGTCCTCTACTCCGGCGGTCTCGAGTCGATCCGCGGTGACCTCCACGTCCTCGCGATTTACGACCAGATCTAGCCCCAGTAGCGCAGCTTCGACGTCGGCGAAGGGCTGGCCCACGAACGAGGCGGTGTCCACCAGCACAAGCTCCGGCTCCGGCTCGGGCTCGGGGGCGGGCTCCTCCGCGGGCGGCTCACCACCCTGCCCCGTACCCGGATCGGCCTCGGTGGACACCGCGCCGCTGTCCTGCGGGCCGGCGGCCTGCGTGCCATCCTGGTTCTGGGTGATCCAGACTGCCAGCAAACCTCCGGCGATGAGCAGAGCCATCAAGACGACTACAGCGACCCACTGCCCGGTCCGTGCCTTCGTCGGTTGACGCGGTGGCGCGGCGTAGCTGACCGGTCGACTGGGCGGTTGTGCCCGGGTTGGCCGAACCGCCGGCATCCGTGCCGTCGGCTGCACCCCGGCGTCGGGTAACGCCGACGGGCGCATCACCAGAGTGCGATCGGCCGCATCGACCGCAGCCGAAGCGGCGGCGCGGGACGGACGGGTGCCCGCAGACTGTCCCTCTGCCGCCGAATGGATGGCCCCGACGAAGGCGGCTCCGTCGGAGAATCGCTGGCGTGGGTCCTTGGCCATCGCGCGCTGGATGAGGTCGCGGATCGGCCCAGGTACGTCGGCCGGAAGCGGGGCCGGCTGCCGGTTCACGTGGGCAAGCGCCACCGAGACCGAGGACTCGCCGTCGAAGGGCCGGCGACCGGCGAGGGCTTCGTAACCGACCACACCGAGGGCGTAGACATCGGATGCCGGGGTCACCGGCCGGCCTATTGCCTGCTCGGGCGAGAGGTACTGCGCCGTACCGATGACCATCCCGGTCCCGGTCAGCGGGACGTGGTCGGTCGCCCGCGAGATGCCGAAGTCGGTGATCTTGACGACCCGGTCGGGCCGGATGATCAGGTTGGCCGGCTTGACATCGCGGTGCACGACCCCGGCGAGATGGGCAACACCCAACCCGGCCGCGGTCTGTCCGAGAATATCCAGTACTCGCGGTGGTGCGAGCCGGGTGCCGTTGTTCAGGACCTGGGCCAGCGGGTTACCGTCGACGAGTTCCATCACCAGGTAGGCGACATGCTCGCCCTCGGCCATCGCCTCGCCGTAGTCGTAGACCTGGGCGATGTTGACGTGAGAGAGCATCGCGGTGTTGCGGGCCTCGGTCCGAAAGCGAGCGATGAAGGTGGGGTCACCGGTGTATTCGCTGCGCAGCACCTTGACTGCGACCACCCGCTGCAGCGTGGTGTCCCGGCCGCGCCACACCTCTCCCATGCCGCCCATCGCGATCCGGCTGATCAGCTCGTAGCGGTCTCCGAGCCGGACCCCGGCGTTCAGGCTCACGATTTCCGAGCCCGACAGGCGTCATGGAGGACTGCGCGCGCCGTGCGCTCCGCTCGCTGCTGACTCATCCCAGCGCCGCTTCGATGATCGCGCGCCCGATCGGTGCTGAGACCCGGCCACCGGTCTGCTCGCTCGCCGAGGAGCCTCCGTTGGCGACGAACACGGCCACTGCGATCTGTGGATCATCGGCCGGGGCGAACCCGATGAACCAGGTGTGCGGGTTCACGCCCTCGGAGACCTCGGCGGTGCCGGTTTTGCCGGCCACCTCGATGCCGTCGATCTGCGCGGCTTGCCCACTGCCGTCCTCGACGACGCTGACCATCATCGTGGTCAGATCGTTCGCAACCCGGGCATCGATCGGATCGCTGAACACTTCAGGGTCGGTCTCGTCCAGGACGGACAGGTCCGGGCCCTGGATTCCGGAGACCAGGTACGGCGTCATGAGTTGCCCGTCGTTGGCGATGCAGCTGGCGATCATCGCGGCATTCAGTGGGGTGAGCCGCACGTCGCGCTGACCGATGCTGCTCTGCCCCAATGCCGCCTCGGACTCGATGTCGCCCAGCACGCTGGGCGAGACCGGCAGCGGCATCGCGAACCCGGTGCCGTCGATGCCGAATCCGGCCGCCATCTCGCGGACCCGTTCCTCGCCCAGGTCGATCCCCAACTGCGCGAATGCGGTGTTGCAGGAGATGGTCAGCGCATCGATCAGGGACTGCTCACCGGAGCCGCTGCAGGAGGAACCGCCGAAGTTCCGCAGGGTCGCCGAGGTGCCCGGCAGCTCGAGTACGTCCGGGGCGGGGAGCACCGTGTCCGGGGTGTAGCCGTCGCTGAGTGCCGCCGCCGCGATGACCGTCTTGAACACCGAACCGGGTGGGAAGTTGTCCTGGATCGCGCGATTCAGCCTCGGGTCGGGTTCGGCGGCATCGAGCTGCGCGGCGTACTCCCGGATCGCTGCGGGCTCATGGCTGGACAGCAGATTGGGGTCATAGCTCGGCGTGCTGGCCATGGCCAGGATCGCGCCGGTCCGCGGGTCGAGGGCGACCGCAGCACCGGTCACGCCCTGCAGGGCGTCGAAGGCGGCCTGCTGGGCGGCCGGGTTCAGGGTGAGCTGGACGTTGGCACCCTTGGGATCGCGGCCGGTGAACAGATCGGTGATCCGTCGTACCAGCAGTCGGTCGTCGGAGCCGGCCAACAGGTCGTTCTCCGTCCGCTCGAGCGCGGACCCTCCGAAGATCAGCGAGTAGAAGCCGGTCGCCGGCGCATATACCGGCCCGGCGGGGTACTGGCGCAGGTACTGCAGGGCATCGTCGGTCGGCACAGACGTGGCAATCGGCTGCCCGGCGACGACGATCGACCCGCGCTGGCGGCTGTACTCCTCGATCAGGACGCGCGTGTTCCCTGAGTCGGTGCGCAGACTGTCGGCCTGGATGACCTGGATGACGTTGGCGTTGATGATCAGCAGGGTGAACAGCACCAGCACGCTGATGGCGATCTTGCGTACGGGGGCGTTCATGCGTCCTCGGTCGCCTTGACGATCTGGGTGGGTGCGTCGAAGAGGTCCGTCTTCGGCGTCATCACGACCGCGGGCCGGCGGGCGGCGTCACTGATCCGCATGAGGAGCGCGATCAGCGCGAAGTTCGCCACCAGGGACGAGCCGCCATAGGACACGAAGGGGGTGGTCAGGCCGGTCAGCGGGATCAGCTTGGTGACGCCCCCCAGCACCACGAAAACCTGCCAGGCCACGGTGAAGGCCAGCCCCGCGGCCAGCAACTTGCCGAAGCTGTCCCGTACGACCAGCGCGGTGCGCAGTCCCCGCTCGACGATGAGCAGGAACAACACGATGAGGGCCACCAGCCCGAACAGACCCAGTTCCTCGCCGATCGCCGAGGCAATGAAGTCCGTACTGGCATACGGCACCGTTGCCGGTCGGCCGCCGCCCAGTCCGGTGCCGAACAGCCCACCGGTGCCCAACCCGAACAGCGCTTGCACGATCTGAAAGCCGGCGTCGTCACGGTAGGCGAAGGGATCCAGCCAGACGTCGACCCGAAGCCGGACGTGGCCGAATGCCTGATAGGCGAGGTAGGCACCGCCGATGAACATCAGCAGTCCGATCAGCAACCAGCTGAACCGCTCGGTGGCGATGTAGAGCATCACCATGAAGATGCCGAAGATCAGCAGCGAGCTGCCGAGGTCCCGCTCGAAGATCAGGACCAGCAGGCTGACCCCCCAGGCGAGGATGACCGGACCGAGGTCGCGCCCGCGGGGGAACTCCAAACCCAGGACACGGCGGCTGGCCAGGGACAGCACGTCTCGCTTGTCGACCAGATATGCGGCGAAGAAGCAGATCAGCGCCACCTTGGCGAACTCGCCAGGCTGGATCGAGAAGCCGCCGATCAGGATCCACAGCTTTGCCCCGTTGACCTCCGAGAGCGAAGACGGCAGCACGGCCGGGATCGCCAGTGCGATCAGCCCGAGGAACATCAGGGTGTAGGCGTACCGGGCCAGCGCGCGGTGATCCCGGATGATCGCCAGCACCGCGATGAACAGCACGAGTCCGACGAGTGCCCAGATCAGCTGGCTGGGGGCCTGTGCAGCGGGGGCCGGTTCCCCCTCCAGCGCCGCATTGGCCGCTCCGGCCAGATCCAGCCGGTGGATGATGACCAGCCCCAGTCCGCTCAATAGCGCGGTCGCTGGCAGCAGCAGCGGGTCGGCATAGGGCGCGAGCCGGCGTACGACGAGGTGGGCAATCAGCCAGATCGCGGTGAACGACGCACCGAACGTGGCCACCTCCACCGTCAGCGCCCCGGTCACCGTCAGATCGACGATCGACTGCGCCCCGACGGTCAACAGGCAGGCGA
>JALZDV010000041.1 GCA_030862345.1 Actinomycetota bacterium
GTCGAAGAGCTGCATGTCCTTCTCGGGACCGAAGGCGTCGAAGACCTCCTGGCGCTCGCTCGTGCTGAGCTTGTCGAGGGTGAGCTCGTCGTGGTTGCGCACGAAGGTGGCCCACTGGCTGTCGCGCGAGACCACCGGGCGGGAGCTGAGCGCCTCGGCGACCGGGCCGGCGTCCGCGCGGGCCAGCGACAGGTAGAGCTTCTGCATCGCGATGAAGTCGAACTGCATCGTGAGCTCGTCGCCGTCGGTGCCGCCGAAGAACTTCTGCTGATCCTTGTGCGGCAGGTTCACCTCGCCCAGCAAAATCGCGTCGCCGGTGCGCCGGCCGATCAGGGACCGCAGTGACCGCAGATAGGCGTGCGGGTCGGGCAGCGCCTGATCACCACCGGTGATCCCCGCGGTGTCCAGGAAGAAGGGCACCGCGTCCACCCGGAAGCCGGAGACGCCAAGCTCCAGCCAGAAGCCCATGATCTTGGCGATCTCGTCCCGTACGACCGGGTTGGCGACGTTGAGGTCGGGTTGGTGCTTGTAGAACCGGTGCAGGTAGTACTGCTCGGCCTTGTCGTCATAGGTCCAGATGCTCGTCTCCTGGTCCGGGAAGACGATGTCGGACGGCTTGGTCTCCGGTGCCTCGTCGGCCCAGACGTACCAGTCGCGGTACGGCGAGTTGCGGCTGGCCCGGGCCGAGCGGAACCACGGGTGCTTGGCCGAGGTGTGGTTGACGACCAGGTCGACGATGACCCGCATGCCGCGATCCCTTGCAGTACGGACGAATTCGACGAAGTCACCGTGGTTGCCCAGCCGGGCGTCGACGCCGTAGAAGTCGGTGATGTCGTAGCCGTCGTCGCGATCGGGGGAGGGATAGAACGGCATCAGCCACAGGCAGGTGACGCCGAGTTCGTTGAGGTAGTCGATCCGCTGGATGAGTCCGGGCAGGTCGCCGATGCCGTCACCGTTCCAGTCCATAAAGGTCTCGACGTCCAGGCAGTAGATGACCGCGTTCTTCCACCACAGGTCGCTGGTGTCGGTGACTCTCATGGCTTGCTGACCTCCAGTTGGGGCAGGACGTGCTGGCCGAAGACGTCGAGAAACTCGGAGAGGTCCTGGCCGACGTGGTGCAGATAGACCTCGTCGAAGCCGATCTCGATCAGTTCCTGCAGCCAGGCGGCGTGCTGGGCCGGGTCGCTGGAGACCAGGACACAGGCCCGCATGGCGTCCGGAGGAACGTGCGTGGCAGCGATGTCGAAGTTCTCGGCGGTATCCAGGTCCCAGTTCAGTGGTGGGTCGAAGACGTTGGTACGCCACTGCTCGTGGGCGATTTCGAGCGCGGTGTCCTCGTCTCCCGCATAGGACAGGTGCACCTGCAGGTGCAGCTTTCCCCGCCCGCCCGCCTCCCGGTAGGCGCGAACCATGTCGCGTAGCTTGTCCGGGGGCTGGTTGACGGTGATCAGCCCGTCCGCCCACTCCGCCGCCCATCTGGCGGTCGCCACCGAGATGGCGGCCCCGACTAGCAGTGGGGGCTGTTCAGGAAGGGTCCAGACCCGGGCGCGATCCACCGTGACCAGCCCGTCGTGGCTTACTTCCTCGCCGGCGTGCAGCGCCCGAATGATGTCGACGCACTCCCGCAGCCGGGCGTTACGGACGTCCTTCCGTGGCCAGCCCGCGCCGGTGATGTGCTCATTCGACGCCTCGCCGGTGCCCAGCGCGACCCAGAACCGGCCGGGAAACATCGCGGCGAGGGTCGCCGAGGCTTGGGCGATGATGGCTGGGTGGTAGCGCTGACCGGGAGCGTTGACCACACCGAAGGGCAGGTTCGTCGCCTGCAGGGCCGCCCCCAGCCAGGACCAGGCGAATCCCGAGTGGCCCTGTCGCTCGCTCCACGGTGAGAAGTGGTCCGAGGACATCGCCGCAGTGAAGCCGGCGGCCTCGGCCTCCTGCACCGCCCTGAGCAAGGTGGCGGGATGGATCTGCTCGTGCGAGGAGTGCATGCCGATCACCGTCATGGCTCATGTCTACCGGAGCGGTCAGGCTGAGTGGCAGGCTCCGGTCATGAGCATCGCAGCTGAAACCACCACCTCGCGCCGAACCGACAACCGGATGTGGCCCTGGGTGCTCATCGCCGCTGGCCTGCTGTTCGTGATCGGCGGTGCGCTGCATCCCAATGAGGACTCCAGCCTGCCGGACGAGGAGGCGACCGCCGAGACGCTCGGCGCCGCAACCTGGATCCCCTCGCACGCCTTGTTGCTGATCAGCGGCATTGGCTTTCTGATCGGCCTCTTCCTCCTGGTCCGCAGCCAGGTGCCGCTGTCGACGGCGGCCCGGCGCGCGGCGTGGGTGGCAACCGTCGGGGCGGGGCTCTATGCCGTCGAGGGGATCTTCCACCTGGCGGCCTTCGCGGACGAGGATGCGCTCCTGGCCGGGAACGCGACGCCGTTCCTCAGCACGCACACGACGATGGCCGTGGTCGTCTACCCGCTGTTCACGTTCGCCGTGGCAGCGCTGGCAGTGCTCAGCCGGCGCGCGCTGACCCATCCGGTCATCGGCGTGCTGGGTGCGATCGGTGCTGTGGGTTTCGGCGTGGCTCCGGCATTGGTCGGCCTGGCTGACATCGAGGCGCTGGGCTGGCTGTTCCCGGTCGGCGGAATCCTGATGGCGCTGTGGTTCACAGCAGTAGGGGTGACGGCACTGATCAGGGGTTCGGCCCGGCGTACCGGCTCCGCTGCCGCCGCGCACTGATGGAGGCGATGCAGCAGGCCCGGGCCGAGCTACTCGGCCAGGGTCTGGTAGCCATGATCGCCACCGAGCAGCCCGACGGCCGGCCGCATCTGGCCCCTATCTGGTTCTCCTGGGAGGGCGCGAGGTTCGAGATCCTGACTCCGCCGTCGTCGCGTAAGTACCAGAACCTGCAGCGGCGACCGCGGTGCACGATCAGCGTCGACGACAGGATCTGGCCGTATCAGGCGTTGACAGCTGAGTGCGACCTGGACGGCACCCGAGAGGCCCGTGGCTATCCGGAGGAGCTGGTCCGCCGCTATCTGAGCGACGAACTGGCGCCCTCGTTTCTGGATGACTACGGCGATACGGCTCTGATGGCGGTCAGGCTACGGCCGACGCGCTGGTACGGGTACAACATCCCCGGCTAGCAGCCGCGCGGGCGGACGTGGCCTGACCGCTCCCGATCAGCCTGTGGTGATCTCGATCCGGCGTGGCTGGGTACGGGCCGACTTACGGATTTTCAGCTGCAGGATGCCCTCGGTCAGGGTGGCCTCGATGCTGTCCGGGTCGACGTCTCCGGGGAGCCTGACCCGATAGTCGAACTCGCCGGTGCGCCGGGTCTGGCGACGCAGGATTCCGACGCGTTCGCGCACCTTGACCTCACCGTGGATCCACAGCTCGTTGTCGCTCAGCTCGGCGGTCACGTGCTCGCGCTTCACCCCGGGCAATTCCGCCTCGATCAGAAAGGCATCGTCGCTCTCCTCGATGTCCACCGGCGGGGACCAGAGATCCAATCCGCCGGCAGCACGCTGACCGAAGGACGATTCCAGCAGTTGGGACACGCGTCCGCGCAGCTCATCGAGCTCCCGAAACGGGTTCCAGGTCGATACATCGGACGTACGACGGGCGGGCTCGGTCATATTGTTCTACCTCCTTCTCGATGAACTCTGTATGCCAATACCGCCACCATTTTGGATACCCCTCCGGCAGCCGATCTGCAACCTCGGCTGGACCCGCGGGCTGCCGTAGCCGGGCACAGAGGGCGGGCCGGTCGCGTCTCGCGACGATGGCATTGCCGAAGCCCAAGCGGGAACGCATGCTAGGAGGGGCACGCGGCACGCTGTACGAACATGCCGACCAGCGACGAAGGTGGAGACGTGGACGCAACCAAGGAGTTCTCGCGGCTGAGCAAGACCTATTTCTGCAACGGGGCCTTCCGGGACAGCGCGGCGAGCAAGACCTACCCGGTCCTCGACCCGGCCACCGGGCAAGGCATCGGTGAGATCGCCGAGACCACCCGGGACGAGATCGACGAAGTCGTCGCGGCCGGCGCAGAGGCTCAGCGGCGTTGGTGGGCCGAGTCGGCCCTGACCCGGGCCGAGAAGCTGCACGAAGTTGCCGCCGCTATGCGCCAACAGCTTCCCGAAGTCGCCGAGCTGCTGACCCGGGAGATGGGCAAGCCGTACAAGGAGAGCGCCGATGAGGTGCTGTGGTCGGTGACCGCCACCGACTACTACGCCGAGATCGGCCGGCACGACGTCGGGCACGTGGTGGGGCCGGCGGTGGCCGGGCAGATGCACTACACGGTCAAGGAACCGATGGGCGTCGTGGTCATCGTCCTTCCGTTCAACTACCCGCTGGTGCTGCTGTGCTGGGCCGGCATCGCCGCCTTGGCGGCCGGCAACGCGATCGTGGTGAAGCCCTCGGAGTCCACCTCGCTGACGACGCTGAAGTTCATGGAGGTCTTCGAGGCGCTACCGGCTGGGCTCGTACAGTGCGTCACCGGTGGCGCGGATGCCGGCAACCAGCTGGTGACCCACCCCGGGACCCACATGGTGGCCTTCACCGGCAGTGTTCCCTCCGGCCAGGCCGTCGCGCGGGCCTGTGCGGAGACGTTCAAGCCGAGTCTGATCGAGTGCTCGGGCAATGACCCCTTTCTCGTGATGCCGTCGGCCCCGCTGCGTACGGCCGCCCGCGGGGCCGCGTTTGCGGCATTCCTGAACTGTGGGCAGGTCTGTACGTCTGCGGAGCGGTTCTACGTCCACACCGACGTCTACGACGAGTTCGCGGATCTGGTGGTCGAAGAGGCCGCGAAGCTGCGGGTCGGCAACGGCTTGGACAAGGTGGATGTCGGCCCGATGGTCAGCTCCAAGGAGCGCGAGCGGTATGAGCGGATCCTCACCCGGGCGGTGGAACAAGGAGCCCGAGTCGTTCACGGCGGCGGCCGTCCGGACGGCTTGGCGGACGGCTTCTTCGCCGAGCCCACGGTCCTGGTCGACGTGACCCCCGACATGGACGTGGTCAACGACGAGATCTTCGGACCGATGGCTCCGCTGGTCCGGGTGGACAGCTTCGACGAGGCACTCCGACTTGCCAACGACTCGCGCTACGGGCTCGGCGCCAACATCTATTCGACGGACCTGGTCGAGGTCCACCGGGCGACCAACGAGATCGAGACCGGCATGGTCTGGGTCAATGCACCGCTGCTGGACAACGACGCCGGCCCGTTCGGCGGCCGCAAGCTGTCGGGGAGCGGCCGTCAGCTCGGCGCGGAGGGGCTGGACACCTTCCGGCACACCAAGCTGGTCATGGTCGACCCCTATGCCACCGACCAGGACTTCTGGTGGTTCCCGTACAGCGATGACGAGGCCTTCCATCGCCAGTGAAACCGCCGGGCCCGACTACCGGGGCCTGAGTCTCTGGCACGACGCGCCGGACCTGGTCTGGACGCCGAGCGATCGGCTGACCGGTCCGCGCGACGTTGACGTCGCCATCGTCGGCGGCGGCTACACAGGTCTGTGGACTGCCTACTACCTCGCGAAGGCTGACCCGTCCCTGCGGATCGCGGTCCTGGAGCGCGAGGTCGTCGGGTTCGGTGCATCCGGGCGCAACGGCGGCTGGTGCTCGGCGATCTTCCCGGCGACCCTTCGCAAGGTGGCCGCGGGCAGTTCGCGGGATGCGGCTCGCCGGATGCAGCTGGCGATGAACGACACGGTCGGCGAGATCGAGAAGGTCATCGGGGCCGAGGGCATCGCCTGCGACTTCGCACCGGGCGGGTACGTGTCGGTTGCCCGCAACGCAGCGCAGTGGACCCGCGCCCAGGCCGAGGTCGCCGGCTGGCGGGAGTGGGGGTTCGGCGAGGACCAGATGCGGCTGCTGTCCGCGGCCGAGGCCACCGAACGGCTCGGCGCCAGCCGGGTTCAGGGCGCAACGTTCACCCCGCACTGCGCAGCGCTGCACCCGTCGCGACTGGTGCGCGGACTGGCCGAGGTGGTGCGCGGGCTCGGCGTGCGAGTCCACGAGGGCACCGCTGTGTACGAGATCCTCCCGGGGCGGGCGGCAACGGCGCAGGGTGAGGTCAGGGCCGGGATTGTCGTACGGGCCACCGAGGGTTTCACTGCGCAGTTGCCCGGCCTGCGGCGGACTGTCGTGCCGATGTACTCGCTGATGGTCGCGACCGAGCCGCTGTCGGACGGTCAGTGGGCCGAGATCGGCCTGCGGAACCGCGAGACGTTCAGCGACAAACGACACCTGCGGATATACGGCCAGCGCACCGCCGACGGGCGCCTTGCCTTCGGCGGCCGCGGTGCTCCGTACCACCTCGGCTCGCGTGTCCGTCCGAGTTTCGATCGCGACCCACGCGTCCATGAGATGTTGCGCGGCGTGCTGCGTGACCTGCTGCCCGCCGTCGGCGGGGCTGACTTCACCCATGCCTGGGGCGGCAACCTCGGGATCCCGCGGGACTGGTACCCGTCGCTGTCCTATGACCGTGCGTCCGGCCTGGCGCACGCCGGTGGCTACGTCGGTGACGGGGTGGCCACGGCCAACCTCGCCAGCCGAACCCTTGCCGATCTGATCGCCGGTAATGAGTCCGATCTGGTGACCCTGCCGTGGCTGTCGCGCCAGTCACCCAAGTG
Organism: Actinomycetota bacterium; assembly: GCA_030862345.1. GTDB lineage: Bacteria > Actinomycetota > Actinomycetes > Mycobacteriales > Geodermatophilaceae > JACCQS01. The sequence goes on from JALZDV010000041.1 coordinate 6,633, forward strand.
GGAACCCGAGCCACTGCGCTGGATCGGGATCAACGCCGTGACTCAGTTGTTTGCCAGGGCCGACCGGACCGAGGCCCGGACCGGCCATCCGTCGGGTACAGCGTCCGCGTTCTGGAAGGTCCTCGGCCACTGACCGGGGGGAGCCGCATCTGGCTCGATAGGCCGAGGCTTGAGTGGGACAGTTTGCCGGGTGGACGAGTCTGACGTAGCGCTCCGAAATGCGACCTATCACCTCTTCGTTGATCTCGGCCGCGCTCCATCTGCCGAGGAGCTTGCCCAGGCCGCAGGCCTGGCCCGCGAAGAGGTCGTGGGGGCATGGCGTCGGCTGCACGATGCACACGCGCTGGTCCTGCGCCCGGATGCAGACGAGATCTTGATGGGGAACCCGTTCTCGGCCATTCCGACGCCGTACCGGGTGCAGGCAGCGGGGCGGTGGTGGTACGGAAACTGCGCCTGGGATGCCTTCGGAATCTGCGCGGCATTGCATGTCGACGGTGAGATCGAGACCGCCTGCGCAGACTGTGGCGATCCCATTGCCGTCCAAGTGCGGGCCGGATGCCCAGACGATGCGACCTTGCTGTTCCACTGCCTGGTGCCGGCGGCCCAGTGGTGGAACGACATCGTGTTCACTTGAAGCACGATGCAACTCTTCCGGTCGGAGGAGCACATCCTGCGCTGGCTGGCAGGACGCACATCGGGAGCAACGCTTCCGGTGACCAAACTGGCCGAGCTCGCGCTGGCTTGGTGGGGCGACAGGCTGGACCCCGACTGGCGGCCCCACACGCGTGAGCAGAATCGGGCCATTCTGGATCGGCTGGATCTACGGGGGGCCTTCTGGACTCTGCCGTGAAACCGCAAACGATCAGGTCGGATCCGCCGCCGACGATTGGCGTACTCAGACCCCGCTGCGGGACGAACAGGTTCGCGGCGCGTTGCGTCGCCTACTTCTTGTCGTTCGACAGGACCAGCACGCCTAGACCGGCGAACGTGGCCGAGGTGGCTGCGGCGAGGTATCTGGTACGGGCGGGTATACCGGTGCTGGTCAGCGCGACGAGGACGTCGACTGTGTTCATGGCGATCGCCGGCCCGAGTATGCGGCTCTTGTCAGCCGTCGTCGTAGCGCTGAGGATCACGCCCAGCACAGCGGTCCGGGTTCCCCACAGCCTGGTGAGGAAGCGGAGCTCTGGATCACCATTGCGGATCCCGTACACCCGGGCGAGTGCGTCCGGGGCGAGTAGTCCGGCAGCGCCGAAGGCAAGGGCAGCCACATTCGTGGCCCGTTGGATGGTGTCGGTTTTCGATGCATCGGCCATGCGAATCCTCCAGACGTTGTACGCTAGTTCCGAGCGGCGACGGGTCTCCCGTGACGGCCCTGACCTTGCCACGCATACCTCGTCGCCGGAACCGGCTTTGGAGTTGTGGCACGACTCGAGAGGCCGTGGTCAGCCGGCTCGCCCGGGTACGGCGGCGGCCGCACGGCCTGGCGCGTCGAACTCATGGGCAGAGACCAAGCGACCGGCCGCCCTGAAGCGACCGGTGCCCGACGCGTGCATCCGGTCTGATGAGGACCGGACGCACGCGGTGCTCAGCTAGCAGCTTGGAACACTGTGAACTCGTGCCAGCGGATGATGAAGCGCTCCGCACTGGCCGCCTCTGGCGCGTCGTAGGCCTGTAGGCCGGCAGCCCCGTTTTCCAGCGGGTCGTCATCTGTCGCCTGGAGGGTCACGTCGCCGTTCACCGACAGCCACAGTTGGGCCTGGCCACCGTCGTCGACGCAGGCGGCCTCCATGCTGAACATCTCGCCGATCGGCAGGGTCACCTCGTCGGTCTCGGCGAGGACGTCGAGATCGCCCTCGGTGTCGGCGATCCGGATGGCAGCGAAGCCGTCCCGTACGACGAACTCGTACCACTGGAAGTCGGCATCGGCGTCCGGGTTCTCCCGGCAGAAGACGCCCGCGACAGCCGCGCCTTGGACGGGTGTCACATCTGCGCGGATGACGACATCGAGCATCTCGAGTTCACCCGCGTCATACGCCTCACCAATCGGTGCCGCAAGCAGATGCGGGCGTAGGTTCTCCTGTTTGCTCTCCCAGATGAAGTCGCCGTCCTCGTAATAGAACCGAGCCGCTTCGTTCTCCGGCAGTGCCCATCCGTTCTGGTCGTCGTCGAGGGCATCCGAGAAGAGCACCTCGCCGGCAGTAGGCGCCCCGGCTAGATCCGCCGGTCCGCCGTCGGCACTGGCTCCACCTCCGCTGTCGGCACTTCCGCCGTCGCCGGCATCGCCCCCACAACCCGACAGGCCGATGCATGCCGCGAGCAGCATCCCGACCCCACATCCTGCAGTCCTCATTGTTCGCATTGTCGTGCCTCCCATAGCTGTTTGTTGACTTCCGGGTGGACGCTAGAGCGGCGATGTGGGCGAGTCATTGGAGCTGACCAGCGTCTTGGGGTAGGGCTAGCCCCGTTGGCAAGGGCCTGGAGGGCGGTCACGATGATGGGATGGTTCCCACGGTCTTGCTGGTGGATGACCAAGCAGCGTTTCGTACCGTGGCACGTCGGCTGCTCGAAGCCGATGGCTTCCATGTGATCGGCGAGGCGGCCGATGCACGCTCGGCCGTACGGGCCGCCGGTGAGCTGGCGCCGGACGTGGTTCTGCTGGATGTACGTCTTCCGGATCGCAGCGGGCTCGATTCGGCCAGGCTGATCCGCGACGTCGAACGGCCGCCCGTCGTGGTGCTCATCTCGACGGCTGACTACGCCCATGCCGTCAACGGGTGCGGCGCACAGGGGTTCATCCCCAAGGGTCAACTGAGCGGCGCCCGTCTGCGTGCGGCCCTCGAAGCGGTCCCGGACCCGGGATCTGATCTGTCGTGAGTACGTGGCTCCGGCGCGTTCTGCCTTGGGCGCTCCTGCTGGTCGGCGTTGTCTTCGGTGTGCTCGCGGAGCGCACGCAACAGCTGGCCGGCCGATCCTGGTCGGTCATGATCGCGGACATCCTGGGCGGTTGGGCATTCCTGGTCGCCGGGATGCTGGTCTGGGGGCGGCGCCCGGGCAACAGGTGCTGGTGGCTACTGATGGCAGCGGGGATCAGCTGGTTCGTCGGAACCTTGTGGGCGACCGCCAATGAGGTCGTCTCGCTGATCGGGTTCAGCTTCGGCGGTTGGCACTACCTGTTCCTGGTCTGGGCGCTGCTCGCATTTCCGACCGGCCTGGTGCCCCTGCGCCGTGATCGGATCCTGCTGGGCGTATTGGTGGTGCTGTCCACTGTCCGGAGCTTGGGGCGGTTGTTCCTCTATGTCCCTCCAGATGGCACCGGTTGTGACTGCGCGCCGAACCGGTTCCTGCCGATCACAGATCCGATGTGGTTCGACGCAGCGGAGAGCCTGTACATGTGGGGATACACCGCCACGATCCTGCTCGCGCTGATCAGCGCGGCCGTCCGGTGGAGTGGCAGCAGCCGACCCGGACGCCGAATGCTGGCGCCGGTCCTGTCGGCCGGGGCCGCCGTCCTGGCCGGCCAGGCTTACGACCGGCTGAACCAGTTCCACGAGATCGTCGATCTCCTCACCCAGGAGGGCATGTTCTATGTGCTCATCCTGTTGCGCGTCATTGCGGCGGCGGCCTTCGTCTTCGGGCTGTGGCGACTCAAAGGGTCGCGCTCTGCGGTGGCAGATCTGGTCGCCGATCTCGGCCCGGACGCCGCGTCGCCGGCACCCCTGGAAGCGGCGCTGCGACGGGCGCTTGGCGACCCCACCCTGGTGCTGCTGCCCTGGTCGTCTGCAGCCGGCGGGTACGTCGACGATCGTGAGCAGGGGGTTGCCCTACCGCTCGACAACGGCCGTCGGGCGGTCACCCGGATCGAGCGCCGGGGGGTACCGGTCGCCGCGCTGGTCCACGACCCAGCGTTGCTCGAGGATCCCGGCCTGATCAACGGCGTGCTCGCAGCGGTCCGGCTCACCGCCGACAACGAGCGGCTGCGCGACGAGGTCGACCGGCAGCTGGTCGAGGTTGCTGCGTCACGGTCGCGGATCCTGGACGCCGGAGATGCCGAACGGAGGCGGATCGAGCGGGATCTGCATGACGGCGCTCAACAACGGCTGGTCACTATCGGACTCGCGCTGCGGCTGACCGAGGCCCGACTGGGCAGCGATGCCGACCCGCAGATGCGCAGCGATCTGGTGCAGGCGGTCAAGGACCTGGGCGAGGCGATCGACGAGCTGCGCGACCTCGCACAGGGCATCCATCCCTCGATCCTCACCGAGTCTGGGCTGGCCGCGGCGTTGGAGTCACTAGCCGACCGGGCACCCGTACCGGTTCAGCTGCAGGTCGAGCTGCCGCATGATGTGGCGCCGCCGATCGCTGCCACCGCCTACTTCGCCGTGGCCGAGGCCCTGACCAACATCGCCAAGCACGCGCGGGCGGTGACCGTGGAAGTGCTCGCTTCGTCGCGGGCTGGCCGACTAGAGATCGTGGTCGTGGACGACGGGGTCGGCGGGGCTTCGGAGAGTGCGTTCGGGTCCGGGTTGCGCGGCATCGCCGATCGGGTCGCAGCCGTCGGTGGGTCGATGCGGGTGCACAGTCCGGCCGGTAGCGGGACCCGGCTCGAGCTGAGTCTGCCGTGCGAATAGTCCTGGCCGAGGACAACGCCCTGCTCCGCGCCGGCCTGGTCGAGCTGCTCACCCTCGCCGGGTTCGAGCTGGTCGGTGAGGCGTCGGATGCGGACACGATGCTTCAGCTCGTTCGAGACACCCGCCCGGACGTGGCCATCCTGGACGTACGGATGCCACCCACGCACACGGTGGAGGGGCTCGCCGCCGCGCACGCCATCCGCAAGGAGTACGGCGCTGCCGTTGGCATCCTGGTGCTGTCCCACCACGTTGAGACCCGCTATGCCATCGACCTCCTCTCGGACGGAGCGGGTGGACTCGGGTACCTGCTCAAGGATCACGTCCTCGGCCCCGCCGATCTCGCGGATGCAATCCGTCGGGTCGGCAACGGGGGTACGGCCATCGACCCCCAAGTCATAGAACACCTGCTTCGTCGTCGCCGCGATGACCAGCGACTGAGCACCTTGACCCCGCGGGAGCGCGAGGTCCTCGCTTCGCTCGCCGAGGGCAGGTCCAATCGGTCGGTCGCGCAGGTGTTGCACGTCAGTGAGAAGACCGTCGAGGCCTGCACCGGACGGATTTTCACCAAACTCGACCTCGACGCCACTCCGGACAGCCACCGCCGGGTGCGGGCCGTGCTGACCTACCTGAGGCAGGGGGATTCGCCAGCTCACTACGGCTAGGGCAGTAACCGCCGACAGGCAGCGCTGTATACTGCGTTGTATGTCCGCCGTCAGAACTCAGGTCTATCTCACGCCTGAGCAGCGGCGGCTGATCGATGACATCGTCGAAGTCGAGGGGGTCACTTTGGCCGAAGTCGTTCGCCGTGCTCTCGACGCGTTCCTGAAAGACCGGCACCCCGATCCGTCGGCCGCGCTTGACGCGACCTTCGGCGCTGACCCATCGGCAACTTCTCCGAACCGTGACGAGTGGGATCGTGGCTGACGTCCTGGTCGGCACGGACGTGTTCATCGGTCACATCCGCGGTGCCAAGCGGATCAGAGTGGGCCGTAACCGGCTGCACTATTCGGTCATCACCAGGGCCGAACTGTTCGCCGGGACCAGCGCCAGCGACGTGATCACCCGGTTGCTGGAGCCATTTCGCGAGCTGGTAGTCGATCGCGCCGTGGCCGAGCGTGCCGGGCGCATTCGGCACGAGGCCGGGGTACGGCTACCGGATGCGCTCATCGCCGCTACGGCGGTAGAGCACGGAATGTCTTTGGCGACGAGGAATCGGCGGGACTTCCAAGCCATCCGCGGCCTGCGGTTGCGAGAACTTCGCCCTTGACCAGGGGTTAGTCGCGGGTCAGGCCTGGCGGGAGGCAGTCTTCGTCGGGCCCGACGGGGCGCGCCCGGACCAGCGGATTGCGGTGCAGGGCGTCGATCAATGCCGCCGAGCCGCCGATGTCGGTCCAGATGTCGTCCCAGAGCGCGGAGACCAGCCAGCAGTGATCGGCTGGGAAGAACAGATCGGGCAGTGCTCCGTCCTGCCCCCCGCGCATGTGACCGGTCCGCCAGGTCAGGGCTTGCTCGGGGCCGGCTTCGACCAGCACGTAGGGCCAATCCCAGTAGAGGGACACCTTGGGGGCAAGGGGGAAGACGGTGTCGTGCGCGCCGGTGTCGAGGTAGCCCAGCCACCACGGCTGCTGCGCAGTGTGCGCAATGAGCTCGTCGACCACCGCGCGTTCATGGGCTTCGAAACTGATCCCGTCCGGCGGATAGCAGGTGGCGTAAGCATCGAACACCGGCGGGATCGCGACGGTGATCGACGAGCCGTGCCTGGTCTGGCCGGCGATCCAGGCAACGTCGCTGGCCGTCCCGATCCGCCAGCTTCGTCCGTCCTTGGTGGCGTCCATGAAGTCCATCTTGGCGAGTGGGGAGCGTTACTGGCGTTGTTCTCCTGGCGTTGCTCGACAGTGACCGCGCTGACTCAACCGGCAAGAAGCTCGAGAAGCTGCGCGCGGTCGGGCCCCGGCGCTGCGGGCAGGTATGTGGGATCTGCAGCTTCCAGCTTTGCTGAGATTTCCGGCCGTCTGAAGACCGTTCCCGGCAGTGCGAGGCAGTACACCGTTTCCATCAGACCGCGGAAGACAGTCGCGTCGGAGGCCGCAGCATCGAGGACCCGGGCCATCGTCGGGCTCGGCGGAGCCGGCTGCTGCCCCTTGCGCAGCGCCTCGATCTCAGCGACACGTGCCCGGTCGGCCTTGATCTGATTCCGGTAGTACGGCGCGACAGCCGCTTCGTTCTCGACGTCCCACGTTGAGGCAAAAGCCGCCGGATCGTCGAGGTGCTCGCGAACGAGTCCGCGCATCAGCTGCGCCTGCATGAGCCCCAGGCTGAGACCTCGACCCGCTGAGGGGTTGGTGCAGGCCGAGGCGTCACCGATGGCCACAAAGCCGGTCACTACCGGCGAGCCATCCAGCACGTACCGCCGATAGGAGTCCAGGACGCCGGCCATCGGCAACACCGACGTGATGGGGTGGCCGTCCAGCCAGTGGCCGTGCAGCGGGCAGGCACGTACGACTCGAGCGAAGAGGTCGGGCTCACGCACAGCCTTGAACGCAGCGTCCCCTGACGAGGTGAACAGCGTCAGCGACCACGTGTCGTTGTCGCCGTGCAGGGTCAGGACGGAAAACGAGCCGATGGGGGTCACTACCCCGCCACGGCGTTCTGGGAGGGTTGGGCCGGTGAAGAACTGGGAGTAGTAGGTGAAGCCGCTGTCCTCGAGTTCGACGTACGGACTCCGGGCGCCCAGCTCAGCCAGCCAGTCTGCGGCCGCTGTGCGACGGCCCATCGCATCCACGACGAGGTCGGCTCGAAGTTCCTCCCCAGTCGCGGTACGGACACCGGCCGCGCCGGGAATGCCGGGGATCGCTGATGTCCCTGCGATCAGGCCCGCCACAGCGACGCCTCGGCGTACGGTTACGCCCGCTTGGTCGTCGGCGGCCGCCGCAATCACGGCCTCGATCGTCGGGCGGCGACTGCTGATGGAGGTGAACCGATCGTCGCCGGGGCGGGCGCTTCGGTCGGAGACGGTGGGAGGTAGCGGGTCGACCGGATTGGTCCGCCCGGCACCTGCGGACACCAGGCGCTCGGTGATTCCCGGCAGCTCCTCGTCCAGGATCTGCCGGCCGCGGGCAAGGAGGATGTGTGGTTGGCGGAATTGGACGACGCCTTTGCGTACCCAGTGCTCCCAGGCTTCCTGCGAGGTCGCCGGCGCGGGTCCCGGGTTGGCCTCGAGCACGGTCACCTGGTGTCCGTCTTTGGCCAGCATCATCGCTGCGCACAGCCCGACGACGCTTCCCCCGCACACCACTATCGAACCCATAGCTGGCCTCCTGGTCGGCGGCCGCCTCGCCGCGACGCCTCGTCGCCTCCGCATCTTGCCCACGTGCGAGCCACTCGGCCATACCTGAAGGCACCCCGCCCGAGGAAGGTTATGCTCCGCCGATGGTGAGGCGGGTGCCGCACCCACGGGATTGACGGGACAACGTGGTGCTCACGGAGATGTTCGGTCCGTACCGGATCGACGGGTTACTCGGCCGCGGCGGGATGGGCGAGGTCTACCGCGCCTATGACGAGAGCCAGAAGAGGATCGTCGCATTGAAGGTGCTGTCCCCGCACCTGGCCGGTGACGAGAGTTTCCGTACTCGGTTCCGTCGGGAGTCCGAACTTGCCGCCCGGCTGCGCGAACCTCATGTGATCCCGATCCACCGGTACGGCGAGATCGAAGGACGACTGTTCATCGACATGCGTCTGGTCGAGGGGTCTGATCTCGCGACGGTGCTGGCCAAGCAGGGTGGGTTGCCGCCGACCCGCGCGGTGGCGATCATCAGCCAACTCGCCCAGGCGCTGGACGCCGCACACGCTGATCGGCTGATTCATCGAGACGTCAAACCGTCAAACGTCCTGCTCACCCGTCGCCACGAGGAAGTCACCGAGGACGGTGACCAGCAGGGATTTGACGACGAGGACGTGCAGGACTTCGTATACCTGGTGGACTTCGGAATCGCCCGCGCGACCGAGGACGTGCAGGGGCTGACCAGGACCGGAGCGGCCTTGGGCAGCCTCGACTACATGGCCCCGGAGCGGTTTCTCGAAGGGATTGTTGATCGACGAACAGACGTGTACTCGCTGGCCTGCCTGCTGTACGAGTGCCTCGCCGGGCGTCCGCCGTTCCCCGGTCCGGGGCTCCCGCAACTCATGCACGGGCATCTGAACGAGCCGCCACCTCAGCCGTCCGCGGCGGTCAGCGGGCTTCCGACCGCGATGGATGCCGTCGTTGCTCGAGGAATGGCCAAGCTGCCGGATGAGCGCTTCGCCCGGGCCGGTGACTTGGCGTTGGCGGCGCGCCGCGCCATGCGGAGCACGCCGCGCTCGGGACCCATCCCGGCCGTCGTCGACCCCGTCCGCAGCGCCACCACCAAGCTCTTCACCTCCAACCGTGGGGCGTCGGTCGCCCGGCCGCAGGATGGTCTGGGTCCGGACCCCGACGGACCGCAATCCGGTCCGCACCGTAATGCCGGCGACCCGCCCGCGGCCACTGGCCTGATCACCGGTTTACCTCCCCACCCGGACACGGGTCGGCCGAATCACCCAGACGCCGGTCCACCACCCAGCAGCCGGGAGAGCGGCCCGGAGCAGGGCCCGGCCGCCCGGCTGTCGGCCGGGGGCCAGGCCGGCGGCAAATCGGGGCCGCCCTCGTCGCAGCTGAGAAATCGCCGCCGCTTGATCCTCGCCGGAGCCGTTGCCGCGCTGGTCGCGGCTGTGGCGATCGTGGCCGTCTGGCTGGGTTCTGGAGTAGACATCGACCCCGGAAGTGGAGGGGAGTCGAACTTTGCCGATTCCCGTGACGTCGCGGTGACTTTCATCGAAGCGCTTGCCAATGGTGATTCCGATGCGGCCTATGACCTGCTGTGCCCGGACGCGCAGGCGGGCGGTGACGACGACGCATTCCCCAACGGCTATGCGCTGGCCAACTTCTTCTTCAACGAGATTATCGGCGGGAATGAGATCACCGGCGGCGAGGTCACGGGCCACGAGGCGACCGACTATGAAGCCGACATCGTGACCTTCGACCTGGACACTGACGTCGGAAACGTCGCCGTCGGACTGGAGCTCTATCAGGACGCCGACCAGGGCCTGGAGGTGTGCGGCTACTACACGCCCTGAGGATTCCAGGCGTCGCAGCGCCGAGGCAGGCACGGCTCCCCCATTCCGAGACTGTTGGCCCCCGGCTGCCGAGTCATCAGTGCCCGAGCACCTTCCAGAAGGTTGCCGCCGCGCGCGAGGGCCGCCGACTGTTACGGACCTCGGTACGGTCGACCCGGCGAGATTGGCGGTGGCCACCCCATCGCCGAGGTAGTCCCCGGCGTGCGGCAGCCCGGTCGTACGGTCAAGGGACAGTAGGGGTACCAGTC
>JALZDV010000044.1 GCA_030862345.1 Actinomycetota bacterium
ACCCAGACGGCGTCCAGCGCGGGGCCTGCGGTCGAGGCCCCGCTGTTCGTACCTGAGTCGTTCAGTACCGGTACTGGTCGGACTTGTACGGTCCGGCCACGTCGACGCCGATGTAGGCGGCTTGCTCCTTGGACAGTTCGGTCAACCTGATCCCGAGGGCGTCCAGGTGTAGCCGGGCAACCTTCTCGTCCAAGGCTTTGGGCAGGACGTACACCTGGGCCTGATCTGTCTCGTAGCGCTCGGCGTGCGCGAAGAGCTCGATCTGGGCGAGGACCTGGTTGGTGAACGAGGTCGACATCACGAAGCTCGGGTGCCCCGTCGCATTGCCCAGATTCAGCAGTCGTCCTTCGGACAACAGGATGATCGAGTGACCGTCGGGGAAGGTCCACTCGTCGACCTGCGGCTTGATGGTGTTCCGGACGATGCCCGGCGTACGGCCGAGTCCGGCGACATCGATTTCGTTGTCGAAGTGGCCGATGTTGCCGACGATCGCCTGGTGCTTCATCTTGCCCATGTCCTCGGCGGTGATGATGTCCTTGTTGCCGGTCGCGGTGATGAAGATGTCCGCGGTCTCCACGACGTCCTCGAGGCGGGCGACCTGATAGCCGTGCATGGACGCCTGCAGGGCGCAGATCGGATCGATCTCGGTCACGATCACGCGGGCACCCTGTCCCCGCAACGACTCCGCGCAACCCTTGCCGACATCGCCGTAGCCGAGCACGACGGCGACCTTGCCGCCGATCATCACGTCCACTGCGCGGTTGATCCCGTCGATGAGCGAGTGACGGCAGCCGTAGAGGTTGTCGAACTTGGACTTGGTGACCGAGTCGTTGACGTTGATCGCCGGGAAGAGCAGCTTGCTTGCCCGGGCGAACTCGTACAGCCGCATGACCCCGGTGGTGGTCTCCTCGGAGACGCCCTTGATGCCGGCGGCGATCTTGGTCCAGCGCTCCGGCGTCTCGGACAGGCTCCGGCTCAGCAGGTTGAGAATGACCGCGTACTCATCGGTCTCGGCGGTGTCCGGGTTCGGTACGACGCCGGCCGCCTCGAACTCGACACCCTTGTGGACCAGCAGAGTGGCGTCCCCGCCGTCGTCGAGGATCATGTTCGGACCCCGGCCGTCCGCGAACTTGAACAGTTGGTCGGTGCACCACCAGTACTCCTCGAGTGACTCGCCCTTCCAAGCGAAGACCGGCGTGCCGGTCGGCGCCTCGGTGGTGCCGTCGCCGACGACAACGGCCGCGGCCGCATGGTCCTGGGTGGAGAAGATGTTGCAGCTGACCCAGCGCACATCGGCGCCAAGTGCGGTGAGGGTCTCGATCAGCACGGCGGTCTGCACGGTCATGTGCAGAGACCCGGCAATGCGCGCCCCCGCGAGAGGCTGGCTCGGGCCGAACTCCGCACGCAAGGACATCAGGCCCGGCATCTCGTTCTCGGCCAGCCGGATCTCGTTGCGGCCGAATGTCGCCAGCGATAGATCGGCGACCTTGAAGTCGCCAGGCCCGAGGAGGTCTCGCTGTGTCGTGGCCGTGCTTGGCGCGGTCGTGATCGGGGCGGTCATGCGCTCTCCTTAGAGGGGGTGGCCTGGCGAGGAAATCGGTCAGCTGAGTCAAGTGCGCGGGAGTGCTTGTCCTGCTCGAAACGCAACAGGAGGTGGGCGGGCCTGCCGCGGGGGCATGGGCCTGGTCTGCGCCGCGATGGTCATCCTGTGTGGTCGGATCGATGTGGGTGCGGTTGGCAGTGGCGGCGCTCATCGCGCCGAGCCAGTCGTCCACGGCATGCCGAAGCGCCGGCTCGGTCCGCAGGCGCAGCGCGATCTGCAGATCAGCCGGTTTGAGATCGTGATCGACCAGCAGTTGACGCAGTCGCCGCAGGCGGGCGATCTCGCGCGGTCCGTACAGCCGATACCCGCTGGAACTACGCGGTGGAGTGACCAGCCCAGCGGCATCCAGGTAATGCAGCATCCGCACCGACCACCCCGTGGTCTGCGCGGTGGCGTGCACCGTGGCCGATTCCATCGCCCTGACCTTACAACACCGTGGCAGGGTTTGTCACTATAACCCTGACAGATCCATG
>JALZDV010000057.1 GCA_030862345.1 Actinomycetota bacterium
TACACCGCGTGCCTGTGCTTCGGGCTGGACCTCGCCGAGCAGGAACGCAGCGGCTGTCGAGGTAGGGCTGCACGGCGGCGAGATGGTCCTCGGGGTCCGGACCGCAGGCAAACTGCTGGCCTACGACGTTGTGGATGCCGACGCTGGACGCGCCTTCGAAGTCTTGCGGCCACGCGGTCGAACGCGAGTCCTCTGCGCCGGTTCATCACGTAGCTGGCGCCCGACTCGCGCGCCAGCTACGCCATCACTGCTGACGTAGGCGCCGCGGATCGACCACGAGTGCGACGTCACCGGTCGTGCACGAGGTAGCTGCGGCCCCGGAACTGCCCGGTCCCGATGGCGACACCTCCACCGACCCCCAGCATGCCGCAAGTGTTGGTCATGCTGCCTTCGCCGACACGTACGGCGACGGTTTGCGAGGTGGATGCTTGTCAGGCCATACTACGGCGCCTCCGCCCGATCCGGGATTCCACCAGGGCGGTCGGGCTGTTACAGTCAGTCGTGAGGAACACGCAAACCAGCGGGAGGCTTGTCATGGCACGGCGACGGCTATCTGACGATACCCCGTTCGTGGTTGCCGACGCCACTCCACCGGCTACCTTGGGATGTCACCCCTCCGGGCATCAATTGCCTGTGCTAAACAGTCATTTTCCGTGGGACGACTTCGACTCTAGCTGGTATCTCGACCACAACTACAAAAAGCTACGTGACGACGATCGACAGATTATCGAGATCGTCCGTGACTTTTTTGTGACATTTGGGCTTCCAAATCATAGATATGAACATGGCATCGACGTCGGAGCCGGCACCAATCTTTACCCGGCACTGACCATGCTGCCACTCTGCGACAAGATCACTCTTTACGAGTACGCGGCCTCCAACTTCTCCTGGCTGCAGCACGAGATTCATTCGTACTCACCGTCCTGGGATCCTTTCTGGGACCTTCTTGCCAACGAGCCGACGTACAAGTTGGTCGATTCCCCACGAGAGGTTCTGGCCACCACGGCACGCGTCGAGAAAGGCAGCGTATTCGACCTGCCCGAGTTGCGGTGGGACATTGGCACGATGTTCTTCGTTGCAGAATCCATCTCGTTCGAGCTGTCGGAGTTCCAGGCCGCGCTGAGAAGCTTCCTGAGGTCATTACGACCTGGCGCACCGTTCGCGGCTGCTTTTATGGAAGGTTCCTTGGGATATGACGTGAGCGCACACCGGTTCCCCGCCGTCGCCATCACCGCTGACGACGTTAAAACCTATCTGACAGGTGACACGGAAGACCTTAAGGTCCACCGGATAGGCACAACCAGCAACCCATTACGTGATGGTTACGAGGGTATGATCTTGGCTACCGGAAGAGTGTCGAGCACAATAATGTTTCAGGACCCAGTAATGAATGTTCAGGACCCAGTAATGTTCATGATAGCGGACGACAACTGATGAAGATCCAACCACGCCAGCAGCTTCTGGAGATTTTGCGGGCGACCGCCCGCGCATCCTTTCAAGACGGCAAGTGGATATGGGGCGGTCGCGATCACGCCAACTCGATCAGCGATGCAGAGCAGTTGCTCTGCATTCTGTATCCCGCCACAGCGCTTCCCTCGTTTAGACTGGATCGACCCGACGAGACCGCGGAAGACATCCTTGATGCGCTTGAAGTGCTCGGCGGTAGCGTCGACATCCCCAAGCTGATCATCCGGGTCGTAACCGAATACATGGAGCAGTACACGGGCGACGCCGGCGTACAGATCTTCTCCGGCGACGGCTACTTTGACTCGCAGGAGTCGGGCGCAGCGCCGACCCCCGGTCAGCGAGACCTTGATGTCGTCGACTCCTTCTCGATGTCGATCACGCTGACGCTGGCAGCCCTCGGTTTCATTCGGGTCTTCCGCAGTGTGATCAGCCGGGAAGATCTCCGCCTAGAGGTCGACAAGCTGGAAAAGCTGGCAAGCACTCGATTGACGGCGGCAATGGTAGGCCTGCTTCGCAGCTTCAGCGTCAACGTGTTCGAGATCAAATCGGCAGCCGGCCGCGCGTTGTGCCGCTCAGCCAACCAGAGCGGATTGCCTGAGCACCGGGTCATCGAAGATCTACAGCTCGCCCTGGGGGAGATTAGAGCTGGCCTACGCGACATGAACATTGGTTCGGGACAGACCACGGAACTCGATGATCCCAACCGGCTTTTCGAGTGTGGCTGGTCGTGGGGGATCGTGAAGGACGCACCTGACATCGAGACACGAGAAGAGATCGGGCCGCAGCCGGACGGCGTCGCCCAGGACCGTCCGTATCTGTACTTTACGGTCGTCGCCCTGGATGGCATCCAGGACCTGTTCTCCCCGCGCACCCGGCTCCTGGGCCTGCTCAACGACGAGCAGCATAGGCTTATGCAGGCACTCCAGCTTCGATGGGATTTTGCTCAAAGATACTGGTCAACCATAGCGAGTTTCGGCTCCGATCTCTGGCCATTGGAAGACGTTCCCTGGCGTACCACCGATGAGCGGGAGTCCGACTACTTCAGTCTGCTGGTCTCCTCAATGGTGGTACAAGACCTGGTGTGGCGCCGGGGTTCCGACGCGGATCTTGGCCGCGTCGGTCAGGTCCTAGAGGAGCTGGCCAACCGGGTCCGGATCACTCGGCGCGCGCTGCGGGATGACCCTGCGGTCCAACTACACGCCCCCGGCCTACGGATTGAGCTGGGTGGTAGTGAGAAGGCCGGTGAGCACCCCATCGGCTGGTTGGTCTCCAACTTCGCGCCGCTGCTACTGAAGCGCACGGTCCAGATCGTAGGACTGCTGAGTGACCCCGGCCTGCGCAGTCGCCTCCTCAGGCTTGCCGACAGCGTGTGGAATCACCTGCTCGCGCGGCGGCTCAACGACGGTTCTGCCAGAGACCTATGGGACCAGCCAGGCGTCGCCTTCGACCAGATCACCGTCCGCCACGAATTACAGTCGTGGTACCACACCGAGCGTGTGGTTGAGTGTCTGGTCGTGGCAGCAGATGTGGTCGGCCGGGAGCCGCTGCGCAGCACGCGACTGGCCGACGTGGCTAAAGACTTGCTCGATGAAGCGGACCATCTTTTCGACCGCGAGCTGTTAAGCGGGTCAGGGGAGGCTGGGCCGTCAATGCGAGACTCTTTGCAGGGGGTTCGCGCGAACTTGCGTCGTGCTCGGGAGATCCTGCACGACCGTCCGGGCAGTGCTACGGTCCTCGCCAGCGAAGTGCTGCGCAGTCTCGACCGGCTGGCTGCGGCCCGCCAGGACACGTCCGGAGCGATCTGACGATGCTGATCTTCGCGACTTCCGACAAGGGTGGCACTGGGCGCTCAGTGACGAGCAGCAACATCATGTACCGAAGGGCGCTTCAGGGTGGGGATGTCTGTTATCTCGACTTCGACTTCGGTTCCCCTACCGCGGGTACGATTTTCAGCATCCCCGCAGCGTCTCGCGGCACCCTCAAGGGTGGACTCCACTCGTACCTGCAAGGCAAGCTCAACGAGCCGGAACAGCTCGATATCTGGTCGGAGTCGGATCGCACGAGTCTGCGCCACCGACCTCCGGGCGCTGGCAGGTTGGTGCTGCTTCCGGGCGATGCTGACAGGGGTGAGTTCTCGTCCAACCGGGATATCGTGCAGCAGTGCGTCAGTCTCTTCCTCCGGTTGGAGGAGGAGTTCGAGCTGTGCCTGATAGACCTCAGTGCCGGGCGTACGTACGCCACCGAAATGGTGCTCGCCGCCACGGCCGAGCCGGAGTTACGGGCAGTGACCACCCGCTGGCTGGTGTTCCACCGTTGGACTCGGCAGCACATCATCGCCGCATCCGGCCTGGTCTACGGCAATCGAGGAATCCTCGGCGTCGGGGTTGCCCGAGGTCACGACCAGCGCGCGCTGACCGACTCCATCCGCTTCGTCCGGACAGCGGTCGTCAACCCCGACTCCCGAGAGCTGGCCGGGCTGCGTCCGGAACAGGTGGCGTGGCTCCGGAACGCCAACCGGGATCTCCAGGAACTGGCAGGACAATGCAAGCTTGGCCGCACGTCGATGCTTGGTATGGTGCCACTCGACCCGGTGCTTCAGTGGCGTGAGCAGCTGATCTCCGACAATGATATCTACGCGCGTCAGATTGCGAACCGGGAGACCGTCGACGCATTCGAAACCCTCGCCAAGCGTTTGGTGGACGACACCGCGTGGGAGGGCCTGTGACACCAGCAGATGTGCACTTCCAGGAGTCCGCCGCGGAGCGTCGGGTAGCGTCGGTTCCGCTCTCGCATCTGTCGATAGAGCTTGGTCACCTGTACATGGAAGACTTCGTAGCCGGCCCCCAGCACCTGCAGCAGTACTTCCAGCAGGTTGCTCCATGGGTGATCGCGGCACGCCAGGCCTGCGCTGATAACTTGCAAAGCCAACGCGCCCAGCAGAACCAGGACGGCGAGCAAGGCCGACGGGCGCGAACCCGGATCAGCACATGCTTCCTGGTCGATGATTACTTCACGCGATTCAGCTCACCCGGCGAGCTCGTACCCGGGCTGGTGAGCGCCGCCCGCGAAGCCGGCCTGGAAATCGACTATCTTGCCCGCGAGTCCGGCTGCGCCCACGCCGATGGCATGGAGCTGGCGCGCCTCGTCGAAAGTCGCCTGGTGACAGACCCACCTCCCGACACCAACGGCTCCCGGCCACTGGCCGCCGAGGTGGGATGGCTCTGCAACGGTCAACGGTCACCGGCGACCGATGCGGCGGAGGCGATGGGCGTCATCCAGGCATGGGCGCCACCGGTCCAGAACGCCGCCCGTCGACACTCGATCTTTCTCGACGTGGAACTGTGGGACGAGAGCAATGGCCGGAGGGTGTGGTCGTGTGCGTTTCTGGCGGCGGTGTGGCAGTTGCTCCGGCTCGGGATGCTCCGCCATGATGGCGAGGGTGTAAC
>JALZDV010000074.1 GCA_030862345.1 Actinomycetota bacterium
GAGTGAACGACTGCACGGCGCAGTTCGGGACGTACCGGCCGAGCTGTGCGGCCAGCTGGGCGCCTTGCGGGCAGCGGTACGCCGTAACGACGTGACCGCAGCGCTGCGGGCAAGCCAGCGGATGATCGGTCTAGGCCCCGGCCTGACTCCCGCCGGAGATGACCTGCTCTGCGGAGTGCTGGCCGGCCTCACCCTGCTGGGCCACCCCCAGGCCGGCCGGATCGGCGCCGGAGTACTGGCACTGGCCCCCGGGCGCACGACCGACCTCTCGCTAGCGCTGCTCCGGCATGCCACGCTAGGTCAGGTGAACACCGAACTCGGACGCGTCATCCAGGCCCTCGCCGGAACCGGTCGGTTGCAGGGCGCCCTCTCGCGGCTGTTTGCAGTCGGCCATACCAGCGGAATCGCCTTGGGCCTCGGCCTGAGCGCCGCGGTCGACCTGACCAGCCGCTCTACCCGGAGTCGGGGGTGAGCTCGGGTCTCGACTACGTGGATCTGAGGCCAGGGCAGTACTACGACTCCGTCACGCTCATGCAGGCGAGCCGGACGGTGGCCGACATCGACGGGGTCGGTGCGGCGCTGATCGCCATGGCTACGCCGCTGAACGTCGAGCTCGCGCAGGGCATGGGCTTCGAGGTCCCGCCCGCAGTGCCGGCCCTGCTCCTCGTTGCTATCCGTGCCGAGGATCAGACCGGGCTGGACGGCGCACTCGCGGCGTTGAGCGTCACGTTGTCTCCCCGTCACGCAGACAACGGACCGGCGGCCGACGCGGATGCGCCTCCGGTCACTGTCGGGGCAGCCTTTGCCGAGAGCGAGGCCATGCTGGCCCTGGTCAGCGTCCCTGGCCCATACGCCGCCGCCGAGGCCTTCGACGCCGTCCTGGCCGGTCGGAACGTGATGATCTTCTCCGACGGAGTGAGTCTGGAGGATGAGATCGCGCTCAAGCAGATCGGCGCAGAGTCCGGAGCCCTGGTCATGGGCCCCGACTGCGGCACGTCGATCATCAACGGGATCGCGCTGGGCTTCGCCAACGTCGTGCGGCGTGGTCCGGTCGGAATCGTCGCGGCCAGCGGTACCGGTGCCCAACAGGTCAGCTCACTGTTGGAGACCGCAGGCGTAGGGGTAAGTCATCTGCTCGGCCTGGGTGGTCGCGACCTGTCCAGTCGGGTCGGGGGACTCGGCGCCGAACTTGCCCTGTCCGCTCTGGATGCCGATCCGCAGACCGAGCGGATCCTGCTGGTATCCAAGCCGCCGGATCCAGACGTGGCGCAGCGACTCCGCGATCTGACCGACGGGCTGGCGACCCCGGTGCAGTTCGCTCTGTTGGGCATCGGTGAACCGGACCTCACCCAGGCCGTCGAGACCGTGCTGCAGGCGCTCGGCGCGGACCCGCCCACCTGGCCAGTGCTCGGCGCCGCCCAAATCATCGGGGCTCCGGCGTGCCTGCATGGCTATTTCGCCGGCGGGACACTGGCCGCCGAGGCGCTCGTCCTGGCCCAGGCACTCGGTCCGATCAGCAGCAATCTCGGCCGCACGGCCGTTCCAGCCGCGCAGGCCCTGTCCGGAGACCGGCACATCATTGTGGATTTCGGCGACGATGAACTGACGGCGGGTCGGGCGCACCCGATGATCGACCCCACTCTGCGTCTGGATCAGATCGCTCGGCTCGGCACAGCGGAGTCCGATGACGTGGTGTTGTTCTTGGACGTCGTGCTGGGATACGGCGCCGAGCAGGATCCGGCCCGGGCGCTTGTTCCCGAACTCCGCTCGGCCGCCGAACGGATGGCCGAGCGGCAGGCGGCCCTACGGGTGGTCGTTTCGTTGTGTGGGACCGCGTCGGATCCGCAGGGCTGGCAGGCGCAGGCGCAGGCGTTGGCCGATGCCGGTGCGTTGGTGTTTGCGTCCAACGCTCAGGCTGCCCGGCATGCCGTCGGGTTGGCCTTGGGCACAACTCCTGATGGCCCCCCCTGATGGGCGGCCCCCTCGCCCAACTACTGAGCGAGCCATTGACGGTCGTCACCGCGGGTGTGGATCTGTTTCCTGAGGCGTTGCGCGACCAGGGCGCTGGCGTCGAGGCCGTGGATTGGCGCCCACCGCCGTTCGGCGATCCGCTCGACATCACTGCCGTCGCGGCCGATCCCCGCCGGCTGTCGGCCAACCGGACGGCCACCGAGACGATCCTGGCGGCCGGGGCCGAACTCGTCACCGTCCGTCCGGCCGGGCAGGCCCTGGGCATCGACCGCGATCTCTTCCTGCACGCCGGGCCGCCGATCGCTTTCGGTGCAGCATCGGGCCCGCTCCGCGGGGCGCTGATCGGGGCGGCACTGTTCGAGGGTTTCGCCACCGACCCAGCCGAGGCCGTCACGATGCTCGAGTCCGGTCGGATCCGACTCGAGCCCTGCCACCACCACCGATGTGTCGGCCCGATGGCCGGTGTCACTACGGCGTCGATGTGGGTGTCAGAACTTCACGACCCGGTCAATGGCGGCACCGCGTTCTGCTCGCTCAACGAAGGGTTGGGCAAGGTCCTGCGATACGGGGCCTACTCCCCCGAGGTCATCGACCGCCTCCGCTGGATGCTCGATGTCCTCGGGCCGGTACTGGCTGCGGCGCTGTCCAGATCAGGCCCGGTCAACATCAAATCCATCCTTTCCCAGATGCTGCAGATGGGCGACGAGGGGCACAACCGGAATCGGGCCGGGTCGCTGATGTTCCTACGCGACGTGGCCCCTGCGCTCGCCGATTCCGGGGCGCCCAGCGCACAGATCGCGGAGGTGCTGGCCTTCATCGGCGGAAACGAGCACTTCTTCCTCAACTACGGCATGCCCGCGGCGAAACTGGCGTTGGACGCGGCCCGGGACATCCCCGGGTCGAGCGTCGTCGTTGCAATGTCCCGCAACGGCACGGATTTCGGAATCCAGACCTCAGGGACCGGGGATGCGTGGTTCACCGCACCGGCACTCACCCCCGAGGGGCTCTTTCTCGGCGGATTCGGACCGGACGACGCCAACGCCGACATCGGCGACTCCGCGATCATGGAAACCCTGGGAGTCGGTGGGTTCTCGATGGCTGCGGCCCCGGCGATCGTGCGCTTCGTCGGCGGCACCGTCCCCGACGCACTGGCCACGACCCGGCAGATGTATCGCATCACGGTCGCCGAGAACCCGGCGTACGCCATTCCGGTCCTGGGGTTTCGTGGTGCTCCCACCGGTATCGATGTGCTCAACGTCGTACGCACCGGCATCCTGCCCCAGATCAACACCGGAATGGCAGGACGGGTGGCTGGAACCGGTCAGGTCGGCGCCGGCTTGGTCAAGCCGCCGCAGGAATGCTTCGAGAAAGCCCTTGTGGCCCTGGCCGATCTCGCCCGACGCACGTGAGGTGACAGGTCCGGCGGTTCAGATCCGGCAGGCGTGGATGTCGGTGACCAGGATGGCTCGGGCTCCGACTCGCCATAGGTCGTCCATCACTCGGTTCGTATCGGCGCGGGCAACCATGGAGCGCACCGCAACCCAGCCTTCCTTGCGCAGCGGTGAGACCGTCGGCCCCTCCAGGCCGGGGGTGATCTCGCAGGCCGCCTCGAGTACCTCGACCGGGCAGTCGTAGTCCATCAGCACGTACTGCCGGGCGACCAGGACACCCTCCAGGCGGCGGATCAGTTGGGTTACGGCCGTGTTTTCCTCAGTTCCCGAGCGCCGTCGGATCAGGATCGCCTCGGACCTCAGAAGCGGTCCGCCGATCACCGACAAACCGGCGGTACGCAGCGTCGTTCCGGTCGAGACGACATCGGCCACCGCGTCGGCGACCCCCAGCCGGCAGGCGGTCTCCACCGCGCCGTCGAGTCCGATCACCTCGGCGGCAACTCCGAGTTCGGCCAGATACTTCGCCAGAAGTCCCGGATAGGCCGTGGCCACGCGGCGTCCGGCCAGTTCGGCGACCGTGGAGGGGCCATCCTCCGGTGCGGCGAAGCGGAACGTCGAGTGCCCGAAGTCCAGGGCAAGCAGCTCATCGGCCTCGGCTTGGGCGTCGAGGAGCATGTCGCGCCCGGTGATTCCCACGTCGACCGTGCCCGATCCGACGTAGACCGCTACATCGCGGGGACGCAGATAGAAGAACTCGGCGTCGTTGTCGGGATCCAGGGTCGCGAGTTCGGAACTCGAAGCACGCTGGCGATAGCCCGACTCCCGCAGCATGAGCGCGGCCGGCTCGGCGAGCATGCCCTTGTTGGGCACCGCCACGCGCAGCATGCGACCTCCTCATGACCGGACAGATGTGCGCAGACCCCCCGAGGCTGACCCCTGTTGGGTGTGTCGTCAGAGATGAGCGTAAACGTCGTCCAGATCCAACCCGCGGGCAAGGATGAGGACCTGGGTCCAGTACAGCAGTTGCGAGATCTCCTGCGCGGCCCGGTCGGCCGACTCGTGTTCGGCGGCCATCCAGGCCTCGCCGGCTTCCTCGAGCACCTTCTTACCGACGCCGTGCAGGCCGCCGGCCAGCGCTGCGACCGTCGACGATGTCGGCTCCGCGGCAGCGACCTTGGCCTGCAGTTTCGCGAAGAGCGCGTCGAACGAGGTCCGCGGTGGCTGCGCACCGCCCATCGGTTCGGTCACGGACCCTCCATGTTACGCAGCTGTGCCAGCGCCAGCGCGGTGTGCAGAGCGGCGGCCGTGGCCTGCGCCCCCTTGTCCTCGACACTGCCCGGCGCACCCGACCGATTCCGGGCCTGCTCGATCGTGTCGCAGGTCAGGACACCGTTTCCGACCGGGGTCCGTTCGTCCAGAGCGACGCGGCTCAGACCGTATGTCACCGCGTCGCAGACGTAATCGAAATGCGGGGTGCTCCCGCGGATCACCGCACCGAGAGCTACCACCGCGTCGTGCGTACGGGCGAGCTCCTGGGCCAGCACGGGGAGTTCGATCGCCCCGGAAGCTCTCAGCACGGTGGCGTCCAGGACGCCGTACTCGGCTGCACAGGCCAGCGCACGTTCCACGAGGATGTCGGTGACGTCGGCATGCCAGGTCGTGGCCACGATGGCCAGGCGCAACCCCGAGGCATCCTGATGCACATCCGGCGGGAGGTCGGGCCGGCCCTCTCCGCTCATTTCTTGTCTCCCGCCGTTGGAAGATCCTCGATCAGGTGGCCCATCCGGTCCCGCTTGGTCATGAGGTAGCCGACGTTCTCCGGATTGTGCGCCGTCGGCAGGCTGACCCGTCCGACGACGCTCAGGCCGTAGCCCTCGAGCCCGGCCCGCTTGGCGGGATTGTTGGACAGCAGGCGCATCGAGCGCACACCTAGAT
>JALZDV010000105.1 GCA_030862345.1 Actinomycetota bacterium
CACTTACACCGCCCCAGCGGCCGCCTTCCGGTTTGGCGTGTTCGACGAGCGCAACCCCAACCTCGGCGGCGAGGTCGGCAGCGATGTGAATCGGGACGGCAACCCGGCCGGGTCAAGTGGCCTGTTCGGTGTGCTGTGGGACGGCGCCACGACCGTCTGGGTTGACGTTGACCAGGACCGTGATTTCACCGACGAACCAGCCATGACCGACTACAAGGTCAACCGTGACGTTCGCTACTTCGGCACCGACAACCCCGCGACCGCTGTCGCCGAGCGGATGCCCTTTACCGTGCAGGTCGACGGCAAGACCAAGACCGTCAACATCGGAATCGTTTCCGGCTTCCACGGCAGCCATGTCGCCGGCATCATCGCCGCGAACGGCATGTTCGGCGGCCAGATGAGCGGGGCCGCCCCCGGCGCCCAGCTGGTGTCGGTTCGGGTCTGCCTGTTCGTCTCCGGCTGCACGTCCCACGCCCTCATCGAAGGCATGATCTACGCGGCCAAGCAGGCCAACGTCGACGTGATCAACATGTCGATCGGCGGCCTGCCCTCGCTCAACGACGCCAACAACACCAGGGCGGTGCTCTACGACCGGCTGATCGAGCAGGAGAACGTCCAGATGTTCATCTCGGCCGGCAACAGCGGCCCGGGCGAGAACACCGTGGGCGACCCCTCGGTGGCCAACAAGGTCATGAGCGTCGGTACCTCGATCACCGATGCCACGTGGGCGGCCAACTACGGCTCGACGGCACCCGCGCCGGGTACCGACAACCAGCATCCCTTCAGTTCGCGGGGTCCGCGTGAGGACGGCGGCTTCAAGCCCAACATCATCGCGCCGGGTGCTGCCATCTCGCCGGTTCCCATGTGGCAGCTAGGCGGCCCCGTCGCCGGCGTGCACGCGTTGCCGCCGGGATATGCGATGTTCAACGGCACCTCGATGGCCTCGCCGCAGGCAGCGGGTGCCGGTGCCCTCCTGGTCAGCGCGGCCAAGCAGGCGGGCGTGCAGTACCAGCCTGCCCAGCTCCGCCAGGCCCTCAACTCCTCCGCCCGGTTCATCGACGGGTACGGCGCGTATGAGCAGGGAAACGGGCTCATCCAGGTGCCGCAGGCCTGGTCGCTGCTGGCCACGAATGCCAAGACCGTGGGCATCACGTCCTCGGTTCCGGTGGACACGGCGCTGGAACAGTTCCTGGCCCGCCCCGGCATCGGCGTGGGCATCCACGACCGCGAGGGCGTGACTCTCGGCCAGCCCTACACCCGGCAGTACACGTTCACCCGCACCTCCGGCGCCGGCGGCTCCACGACCTTCAACCTGTCCCTGATCGGCAACGACGGCGGCACCTTCTCGCTCGGCGCGACCTCGATCTCCCTACCCAAGGGTCAGGCGCGGACGCTCACGGTGTCGATCAACCCGACCGCGTACGGCGCCCACTCGGCGATCCTGAACCTCGACGACCCGACGAATCCGGGGATCGAGTACCAGACGCTGAACACCGTCGTGGTGGCCCGCGACTTCGCCGGACCCGCGTTCTCACACACTCTCACCGGCTCAGTGGCCCGCAACCAGTCCCTGAGCTACTTCTTCGAGGTGGCACCGGGCACCCCGGCGTTCAAGGTCGATCTGGATGACCACAGCGCGGCGGGTGCAGGTCAGGTGCGCTTCCTGCGCTTCCACCCGTACGGGGTCGGATTCGACAGCAACAGCAGCCTGTCCTGCTACTCGCCACCGGTGAGTCCCGGCGGAAGCTGCACGGGGGGTACGCCCACCAGCCGTACCGTCAGCAATCCGCAGGCGGGTGTCTGGGAGGTGACCGTGGAGGCCCGGCGTACGTCGGATACTCAGTTCGCGCCGTTCACCCTGACCGCGTCCGTGCTCGGCGCATCGGTCAGCCCGAACCCGGACACCATTGAGTCGGCGACCGTTGGCGTGCCCGTGAACCGCAGCTACACGGTCACCAACCTGTTCGGCGCCTTCACCGGCAAGGCCGTGGGCACCTCGTTGGGCAGCGCCCTCCATGCCCGGCCGACCATTGCCAACCTCGCCCAGCA
The DNA here is from genome assembly GCA_030862345.1 of Actinomycetota bacterium. Taxonomy (GTDB): domain Bacteria; phylum Actinomycetota; class Actinomycetes; order Mycobacteriales; family Geodermatophilaceae; genus JACCQS01. The sequence continues at coordinate 2,050 of JALZDV010000105.1, forward strand.
GGAATACTCGGTGGCGGTCACCGCCGGATCGACATCGTTGCGGGCGACGATCGGTAATCCGTCGGATGCCGCGGCCGATCTCGACCTCTTCGTGTTCAACTGCACGGCGGCGGACGGGACCTGTGTGCTGGCCGGGCAGAGCGCCGACGGTGACTCGGAGGAGTCGGTCACGATCGCCAATCCGGCCGCCGGCACCTGGAAGGTCTTGGTTGACGGGTATGCAGTTCCCTCCGGGTCCACGCAGTATGACTACGTCGATGTGTTCAGCAACCCGGCATTCGGGTCGGTGGCGGTCAGCGATGCCAACGCGCTGCGACCGGCCGGTGCGTCCTGGACGGTGGCGGGCACGGTTACGGCCAATGCGATCCCTGCCGCCGGCCGGGTGCTCCAGGGCCGGGTCGAGGTCCGCACCGACACCAACGTGCTCATTGGCGCCGGGGAAGTGATCGTCGAGAGCGTCGGGTAGCGGTTTTCGGTCCTCAACCCCGTGATCTTGACGAACTTGTCGGTCAGCGGCCCATCTCGGCCCGCCAACCGACCACAACGTCAAGATCACGGGTTTGCGGGCCACTAGTTTGACGCCGGAGCCACTCTCCGCCCCTGCCGGTCAGGCAGTCCGCGGCCGCACACTTCCGCGTTGTGTTTGCATGAGCCGGTGAATTCGTCGAATGCACCACGCCACGCCGCCGCCGACGACACCGGCGACTACTACGAGGCCGCCGACGACTACTACGACACTCCCGACTACTCCGACGCCTCGGACCGCTCTGGACGCACCGGCGCTGCACGCGGCGCTGTGAGCAGCCGTGGCAGCGAACGCGGGACGATCGGTGGTGCACTGCTCTGGGCTGCCTGGGTGATCGGGCTGGCAATCCTCTGGTACCTGCTCGGCTTCGCTTCGACTCTGGCCCCGGAGAACCTGCTCGGCGCGCCAGAGGGCGACGCGCTGCCGCTCCCGCTCTATCCGTTGGGCTACGGCCGGCTCGCGGTCGGCGCCCTGGTCGCCGGAACGGTAGTGGGCTTGGTGGGCCGCCGGGCGAGCCGGGTCTGGCCGGCGGGTCTGTTGGCCGCGGCGCTCGCCTGGGCGGTGACTCGTTCGGACTTGGCGGCGTACTCCCAGGATCCGGTGTACAGCGATGACCGGCTGATGGTGTTCGGCACGATTCTGCTGCTGGTCGCCACCGTGGTGGGGCTCGGCATCGGCCTGGCCGGAGCCAGCGGCTGGGAGCAGCGGCTGGTGGCCATCTCGGTCGTGGCCGGGATCGCCGCGGGGCACGTGGTCGGCATCATGGCTGACCTGCAGAGCGCGCTCACCGGCGAGCCATCGACCATCTCCGGTGCGGAGATCATCCGGTGGCTGACGCTGGCGGTGCTGTTCGCCTTGGCGGTGCTGATTGCCGCCCTTGGCAGGGCACCCTGGCTCCTGCTCACCGTGGTCGCCTCGGTCGTGCTGCCGGTGGTCGTGACCGTGCTCGTCTATGTGGGCCAGTTGATCCGGCCGGGTGCTGGGCGCGACATCGACGAGCAGATCCTGGCGCCCATCGCCGACCTGCTGTCGGCGGTTGTGAGCACGCCGTCCACGTGGTGGCCGCCGTTGGCGATCCTTGCCGGCGGCGTGCTCGGACTGGTCGTCTGGCAGGCTCGCCGAGGCCGGCGAGCGGACATGCCAGTATTAGACCCAGCTCATCCCGTGACCACCGGCGATCCCGGTGGGCGGACGCCGCGTCGAGGAGATCCCGATGACTGAGGTACCCGAACGTGTCAACGACGCGTTCGAGCCGAACCCGTTCGGCCCGCACCACGACCCGGTCGGGGCCGGCGCGCTCGACACAGCCGAGCCC
>JALZDV010000155.1 GCA_030862345.1 Actinomycetota bacterium
GCAGAAGGGGCCACCTCACCGATTCGGCTGCTCGCAGCGCCGGATGAGCGGCTCCCGCCAGTCGTGGAGACAGCCGCCTACCTTGTCGTCGCCGAGGCTGCGAAGGGCGGCGCGGTGACCGTCAACGCGGAACGTAGCGGCGGGGTGCTCGTCGTCGACATCGATGCCACAGGTAGGCCGGCTCGGCTAGTGGACCTAGAGGATCGCGTGGGAGCCCTGGATGGGACCTTGACGGTCCAGCCGGATACTGACGGTGTCCGCATCCGAGCGGAGATCCCATGCGGGTAGTGGTCGCGGACGACTCGATGCTCCTGCGCGAAGGGCTGGCCCGGCTGCTGGCGGAGGCCGGCTGCGAGATAGTCGGCAAGGCCACCGACGCGGCACAGTTGCTGGCTCTCGTGGCCGGGAACCTGCCCGACGTTGCCATCGTGGACATCAAGATGCCGCCCACGCACACCGACGAGGGGATCGCAGCGGCTCGGGAGATCCGGCGCTCGTACCCCCACGTGGGCGTGCTGGTCCTGTCGCAGTACCTGGAGACCGAGTACGCGATGAGGCTGTTCACCGAAGCGCCGGACCGGGTCGGCTACCTGCTCAAGGAACGGCTGGCCGACATCGCAGTTTTGATGGATTCCCTGCGGCGCATCGACGAGGGCGAGTGCGTGATCGACCCGACGATCGTCTCCCGACTGGTGCACCGGCCGCGGGACAAGAGTCCGCTCGAGGACTTGAGCAGCCGGGAGCGAGAGGTGCTGGGGCTGATCGCCGAAGGCCGGTCCAACCGAGCAATTTCCGAGCGGCTCGTCGTCAGCCCGAAAACCGTCGAGGCGCACGTACGCCAGATTCTGCTGAAACTGGGTTTGGAGGAGTCTCCGGACGACCACCGCCGAGTGCTGGCCGTTCTCGCCCACTTCCGGTCGCTGCGCTAGTCGCCCCGGTCGGTCGGGACCGGTGCAGATGACAGGGTGTTTCCCTGACGCTAGCTCCGGACGAGGAGAACCACCTTGGCTACAACACTTGTGTTTCTGCCACCCATGACGGACAAGCACCGCACCTGGGCCGATCGCCTGGCCACCGAACTCCCGGGCCTCGACGTCGTGGTGGCAGAGGATGACGCCGCGGCACGGGATGCCATGCAGCCGGCTGATGCCGCGTTCGGAACACTCACGCCGGCGCTGCTGAGCGCCGCCGAGAAGCTTCGATGGCTGCAGGCACCGCTGGCAGCTCCACCCGTCGGCTACTACTTTCCCGAGTTGATCAGCCACGGGGTGGTGGTGACGAACCTCCGGGGCCCCTACACCGAGCAGGTCGCCACCCATGCCACCGCGTTCGTCCTCGCCCTGGCCCGCGGTTTCCAGCGTCACCTCCCGCGGCAGATGGAGGGGGTCTGGCGGCAGGATCGTTCGCCGGAGACCGTCATCCACCTGCCGGGAGCAACCCTGCTCCTGGTCGGCGTCGGCGCGGTCGGCGACCTGATCGCAACTCAATGCCGCGCCTTCGGGATGCGAATAGTCGGTGTGGACGCTCGGTTGACCGAGCACCCCGACATGGAGATTCATGGCCCGGACGCACTGGATGAAATGCTGCCCGGCGCGGACGTCGTGGTGCTGACCGTGCCGCACACGCCAAAGACCGAGGGCATGATGAACGCCGACCGGTTCAGGCTGATGAAGAAGTCCGCGGTTTTCGTCAACATCGGACGGGGTGGAACGGTGCGCCTGGCCGACCTGGTCGACGCCCTTGAGGCGGGCGAGTTGGCCGGCGCTGCACTTGACGTTTTCGAAGTGGAACCACTCCCAGAGAACCACCCGCTGTGGACAGCACCCAATGTCTTGCTCACACCGCATGTCGCTGTCGCCGGGCCCTTTTTCGAAGAGCGGCAGTACGAAATCATCGCCGACAATGTGCGGCGCTTTCTCGCGGGCAAGGAGCTACGAAACCTCGTCGACAAGGCCGAATGGTATTGAGCCGCCCGGGTTGGAAGGAGAAGGGTGGACGCCATGACCGACCCCGATTCGCTTATGACGGTGCGGGCGCTGCCCGAGTCGGACGACGAGGCGGTAGCAAGAACTGCCATTCCTCGCCTATGGGGGATCGGCGATGGGCCGTGGCTCTGGGCTACCCGGATCCGGATCTTGTTCGTTATCGACGGCCGGATCAACGAGGGACACAGCGAGGAGGAGTTCGGTCTGGGGCCGGTCCTGGACACG
>JALZDV010000173.1 GCA_030862345.1 Actinomycetota bacterium
CCTCCCCTTCGAGACAGCACCGGAACGGTTGCAGCAAGGAATACGATTCCCATGACAGCACGGCTGCCACCGCTGCACCACCTCACATCGGCATGTGCGGACGTTCGCCAGCCATCGCGTGCCAACGACGGTCATCAGTGTCCAGAACCGCCAACCAACAGCGATAGCAGTCCAATCGGGTGGACCTTCGCATGGACGACGAGACGTACCTGGCCATCCGCCGACTCGCGGACAAGGGCTACCGCAACGTCAGTTAGCCGATTTGCAGGACCACCAGTCCTCTGGTCACCGTCAGGCTGAACGATTGAGAGCTGAAGCTGTCGACGGGGGTGTCTTGCGTTGATGGCTCATACACCGTGACGGGGAGCACCTCGGCGAACGTGATCGTGACCGAAAGTTCTTCCACCGGCAGATTCCGGCCGCTCCCTTTGGCGGGGTCCCATTCGTATAGATCCACGGCCCGCCAGATTGCAAGCAACCACTTCCCATCGGAGCGGTCGAACAGGGCGGTGCGGAGTTCGGCGCTTGCAGCGGCAACCTCGACCTGGAGCCCCTGGGCGGCGTGCCCCGGTTGGTCCTTGAAAAGGGCCAGGGTGCGGCGAATTGCGTCGAATCCGGGCTTGGCGACCCACGAGGCAGGATTCACGCTCGGAGTGCGTACCAGGCCGAAACCAGCCTCGCGGGTGGTCCGCTCCGAGTCCTCGTACGGTGGCGCCTCGTCGAGTGTTTCATAGGAGAAGAACGGCCGGCCGGCAACGGCGTGTACCAGGAGGTGTTTCGGCCCGTACAACGAGGCGGTCCCCGCGGAGACAAGATCTGCGCCGCCGGTGTATCCGCGATGAACAGCGGTGGTGTAACCGCCTTCGGAGACGCAGACCGGCTTCTCAGGATGGACCGGCTCGACCAGGGCGAGTCGTTCGTCCACGAGAAGTCCCGGATCATAGTGGCCCGGGTAAAGGTGCGCGTCACCCCGATCAAGCCACTGTGACAAGTCACCCAAGGCATGAACGTCGGTGATGATTTGCTCTGGGCCACCCTTCACGTTCAGCGGCGGACCTTGAACCAGCACGTCATCGAAGGCAGATCGGCGACGTGTTTCCTCATAGAGAGCCTGCTGCGCCCAGCGGGTCAGCCTGACCCACTCCGCGACCGCCTTGCCATCGGAGTTGGGCTCGTTCAGGCCCGGGAGCGAGTCCAAAAGGTCAAGATCGGCGTTGCTCTCCAACCAGTCGAGTTGCTCATTCACCATGGCTCGAGCACCGTTGAGGCTGGCGAAGTCGTCCAACGTCAATGTCGGGCAGCACCAGCGGACCCCGAGCGCGTCCATGGCCCGCTTTACTGCGTCCCGACCCCAGCTGGTCCGGGGAAGGTACTGACGGACAGCGCCGACCCCGAGGCGTTGGACCCACGACACAGCGGCGTCGGTGTTGGCCCACGTGGACGTGTCTCCGATGAAGGAAAAGTGCGTATTGATTCCGTAGGAGTCGTACACAGCCCTGGCCGGCAACACGGGCGAGACCTGGGCGGCCTCGGCCTTGGCGTAGCCCGGCGTGAGCCCAATCACCGGTGCAAGGCAAGCGGCTCCGCAGAGCAACTGACGGCGGGTGAGTTCAAACGCGCTGGCACTTGTGGGGCTGCTGTTACTTGTGATGTCTATGTTCCCTATGGTGCCCATGATGCACATGGTGCTCATGGGAACCACGTGAATGTCAATAGTCGTGACCGGGTGGGCGGCTGCTTGAGCCACTCGCCGTCCGTTCAGGGGCCAATGAGGTCATAGCGCAAGGCCGGCCGGGTTAAGTCCCGGGCCGGTCTTGCGCGTCGCCGTTGTGACGGCGCTTCCTAGAACGTGGCGGTCGCAACCCCGCGGCAGACCTCGCCGGTCTGGACGTTGGTGGCGCGGGCCACAACCCTGTCATCGCCGGCCAGGTTGGTCACGACTCGCCTCACCTCGAACGAGCCGCTGGGGGCAACGGTGGTGCGCTGACCCGTGAAGACAACGTTCCCGTTGTCGCGGATCACCACGTCCCAGACCTGGCCGACCACGTTCTGGTCCACCTCGAACTCGATCTCGATACGGCCGTTCTCGGGGCTCAGCTTGAGCTTCCAGTCGCTGTTCGCCGAGCACGAGCCCTCTCTGATCACGTCGGCGTCATTGGCCTGGGCCACACCGGCCGGCAGGCCAAGCGCGGCGAGCGAGGCGAGGGCAGCTACTACTAACTTCTTCACGTTCTCTCCAAAGTGAGGATGGGGCTGTTCTGAGCGATTCGGGTGACCGCTCGCCGGTGGGGAACGGTGGCCTCACCATCGGTGGGCGGCGGTCAGACTCGCCATCGGACGATGGTCGTAGCACTCGAGTCGAGGCCGACGATGCCGCCTTGGCGCGGTGAATCATGCGCGGCCACTGACGGCTACCCGATCTCGAAGGTGCTGGCGTTGCGGCCCGGGCGGGAGCGGGTCTCGACGTTACCGGCGGCGTCGACGGCGCGTGAACGGACCGTGTAGCTCGCTACGGACGTGCCCGTGCTCTTCACGAGGGCGGGCACCCCCAGCGACCACGTGGCCGTGCCGGTAGCCGTGAGCCACACCGGCCGGGTGACCCGGCCGGCCACCCAGGCGGTCCCGTTCCACCACTGGGTCGTGCCGTCGACCATATTGCGGCGGAGGGCGACCTGCACCCTGGCGAGGCTCGTCTCATCGGTCGCCGTCCCGGTCACCTCCCGCAGCTGCGCCCGCGGGTAGGTGGCGCCCTCACGCGGGCGGGTGATGTTCGATTTTGGGGCAACTGTGTCGGCCGCGCCGGCGGGCCCCCAGTACGGGTCCTGCTCGTCGGAGGCCGCCGTCGTAAGCCGCACGGCCCCGTCGGCTGCCACCGCCACGGCAGCCATCAGTTCCGCCGTCGCAGGGGCGGCGGGCGTAACGGGCGGTGCGTCCACCACGTACAGGTCGTACGTCCCGCTCCGCGAGCTCGAGAACGTGAGCTGCGTACCGTCCGGCGACCAGGTTGGGTCCTCGTCGGTCGACGAGTCATCGGTGACCCTGGTGAGAACCCGGCTCGGGTACTCCATCACCCAGACGTCGACGTTACCGCCGCCGGATAGCGAGTCGGAGCGAAAGGCGATGCGGGTGCCGTCCGGCGACCAGGCGGGGTTGCGCTCGCTGGTGAGGACCGTGTCGGGGAAGAGGTTGACCTCATTGGTCCCGTCGGGGTTGATGGTGCGGAGGTCCTGGCTGTACTGGTCCCAGCCCCAGGTGAATAGGATCGTCGTCCCGTCCGGCGACCAGTCGGGCTCCCACTTGTTCGCCTGGTCCTCGTCGTTGGTGATGTGGACCTCGGTGCCGCTGCCGTCGGCGGGTACGACGAACAACTCCGAGCCCGTGAGGGCGTCGCGGTAGCCGGAGAACACGAGCCGCGTGCCGTCGGGCGACCAGTCGGGGTCGTAGCTCTGCCACCAATCCCACGTGTTAGGCGGATTGGCGAACGTGATCTGGGTGAGATTGGCGCCGTCGGCGTCCATGGCGAACACCTCGAGGTTTCCATCGGGGTTGCCCTCGGTGACCCTGTTGCTGATGAACGCTATCCGGGTGCCATCCGGCGACCACACCGGATCGAGGTCGAGCGGGTCGAACTCGTCGGTCGGTTTCGGGTCGGGCGTCAGGTTGACGTCGCCTGTGCCGTCGGCGTTCATTACGTGGACGTCCGAGCCGGTCGGCGTGCTGGCGACATAGACGATGCGCCCGTCAGGCGCGACCTCGGCGGCGGCCGGGCCCGCCGGGCCCACCACGACGGTCAGCGCCGCCGTGAGCGTAGATCCGGTGAGCGCAGCTGCGAGAGGGCGGGCAATTCTGAACATGTGCTGCTTCCTCGATGGTCGGCGACGTCGTCGACCGGCGATCCACCCTCCCCGGCTGGGTACAGGTTGCCCGCGCCCGCAGCCTCGGGAAAGGCTCGGCTGGGAATTCAGCGGAAACTGTTATTCGCCTGCGGCTTCTCAGCAGGCCCGTGCGGCGGGAATCGCCCTTCCCCCGGGAGGGTTCTCGCGCAGCAGCCAGACCGGATTGGACAGCGCAATGACCGTGCCGGTCGAGTCCCGTACCTGGGTGCGGACGAATGAGGACTGATCTGTCGTCATTCGAACCTCGGTGGTTCCGGTGGACAAAGCAGTGGCCGGCAGGGTCTTGATCACTGGAGTGCCGGGAGAAGGATTGCCGGCCCCGGCGTAGTCGACCGGTCGTTGGACGACGTCGACGCTTCCACCCACAGGGACGCTGGTCGCGGTCACCTTCAGCCTGCGCTCCGGCAGCGAGGAGATGGACACCGAGCCCATCGGACAACTGCCGTCCACCAGCAGGTCCAGTGCTCCGCGGTGCTGAGTCATCGACCCGCACCAGGCCTGTCCGCTCTTGAGCGCGTTCAGCAGCGCCGCCTCGTTGGCGTTGCCGGCCCACACGGAGGTGGTCCAGGTCGGGCGGGCAGACCACCTATCGCCCGCGTGGTCGTCACTGACGCCGTTCGCGGTCAGGAAGATCCCGTTTCGGGAGCACACGTCCCACAGGTCGACGTGGTGCGCGAGGTCAACGCCCTCGCGAAGCGGATATCCGACCTCGAGAATGTCGGTGTCCAGCGCATTGTTGGAAAGCAGCTTGGTCGCGACGTCGCGCAGCATCTGGTCCTGGGTTGACAGCGGTAGTGGATTCAGCTGGTCACCGGTGCCGAACGGATGGTTGTAGCTTGCCAAACCGCCTGACCGGTGGACGTCGGGAATGACGGTTCCGCGCATGAAATCAAGGTATTCAGATCGCTTGATTCCCGCGTAGTTCGGCAGCGCGATCCCGCCACCGAACCAGTTGATGTGCGGGTCTGCGTAGGACAACTCCAGCCCGTGCTGCTGCGTCACCCCGGGATAGCGGCCGGCATATGACGCCATCATCTCGTCCTGCACCGTCAGGGCCACCTCGCCTGTCGTCGGCCGGGTGAACCGCAGGTAGTCGAAGTTGCCACTGGCTTTGGCCGACCTCTTGCTGACGGCGTTGAACTTGATGTCGAACAAGGAGAAGTCGCGGCTGTCCAGGTCCGGAAAGACTGCCTTCAAGTCCGCGTCTGGTGTGAGCACCACCGAGTTCCACACGCCGGGGTTGCATGGGACCGTGACGATCGCCATGTTCTTTGACTGCTGCCGCTGACCCGGGCTACCCGATCCGCCGAACCGGTAGGAGATGCTGTACTTGCCAGCCGGTCTGCCGCCGGAGGCGGGGTGGTAGGAGCTACCGATCAGAAGTTCCAGATATGCATAGGCGCCAATGGAGGTGGGCAGGACCTCCAAGGACAACGTCTGTCTGGTGAGGTTGGTGCGCCAGTTGTGCTTCCCCTGGCCGGTCTCCGGGTGAAAGCCGAGGGAGGCCTGCGTGCTGCCGCTGCTCTGTGCCGTCACCTGCAGACTGCCCCCGGCAACCGGGTCCTTGGGCGACGCGGGGCTTGTGACGACCCCTCCGGTTGAGGCGGTGGTGTGCGAGCCGTACTTGTGCAGGGTCCAGGTCCAGGGCGTGCCGTCGCCGGTCTCATTGGTCAGACTCGAGAAA
>JALZDV010000078.1 GCA_030862345.1 Actinomycetota bacterium
CCCTTGCATGGGTGCCGTGGTGAGCGATACGCCGCCGTCGGTCGAGCTGAACTGGCGACCGATGCGGCGAGACGACGTTGCGGCCCTGACTCGACTCATGGCCGCCGCAGAGGCCGTGGACCAGACGGAGGAGAGATCCGACGAGGACGATGTCGTCGAGCACTTCATGAGCGGTCTGGTCGATCTCGATGCTGACACCCGACTCGTCTGGGATGGCGAAGTCCTAATCGGGTATGCGGAGGTATTCGGTCAGCGGCAGGTACGCGAGGTCCACTCGATCTGGCTCGGCGGAACGGTGCACCCCGACCATCGGCGTCGGGGCCTCGGTCGGCAACTGCTGAAGTGGCAACTCGCTCGTGCCGACGAACTCCACGCCCAGCGTCATCCGATGGTCCCTGCGAATGTGATGTGCGACGTGACGCAGACCAACGTCGGTCTCGCTGCCCTGGCCCGGAGCGAGGGCCTGGCGGAGATCCGGTTCTGGTTCGAGATGGTGCGCCAGCTGGAGAATCCCGATCCACCGCTGCCGCCCGTACGAGAGGTCGAGGGGCTTCGACTCGAGCCGTACGACACAGGTCGGGATGAGGAGGTCCGCCAGGCGCACAACACCGCCTTTCGTGGCCATTTCGGTTCCACAGAGCGCGACCCGGAGGAGTGGCGGGCATACTTCACCGGGTCTCGGGCCTTCCGACCGGAGTTGTCCCTACTGGCTGTCACCGATGATCAGCATGCCGAGCTCGCAGGTTATCTGCTGACCTACGTGTACGAGGTCGACGTGGTGGCCACAGGCCGGCGGGAGCTCTACATCGGCCAGCTCGGCACGATGCCGTCCTTCCGCGGGCGCGGTGTGGGCTCCGTGCTCCTGGCCACGGGCCTGGCGCAGTGGTCAGCTGCCGGGCACCAGGACGCCTACCTCGGCGTGGATGCGGCGAACGAGACCGGGGCGCTCGGTCTCTACGAGCGAGCAGGTTTCACGGTGCGCAAGCGTTCGACCAGTTGGGGTCGCAAGCTGCCCGCTCAGAGCTGAGGGGGCGGGATGTCGGCCCCTGGTCGTACGGTCGGGTGGTGGACCGGACGCGGCAATTGATCGAGCGGTTCTTCGCCACCCTGGAGGGTCGGGACTGGGCAGGTTTCGCCGAGGTCCTGCATCCCGAGGTGGTCTACGAGATACCGCAGAGCCGCGAGCGGATCCGGGGACGGGACCGCTACGTCCAGTTCAATCGCGAGTTCCCAGGCGATTGGCACGTGCAGCCCAGCACGATCCTGGTCGACGGCGCGGACGGGGTCGGCCGCTTCCAGTGGCGGATAGCCGAGGCGCCGAGTGAGGAGGCATTCGTGTTCTTCGGCGTGCGGGACGGCTTGTTGGCCACGGTCACCGACTTCTGGCCTGAGGCATACGACCCGCCTCCCGGTCGCGAGCACCTGACCGAGCGGTGGTGACCGACGCAGGTTTGTCCGGCGCGGCGACCGTGCTAGTGCTCGACATGGCCAACGTCCTTGGGTCGGTGCCCGACGGCTGGTGGCGGGATCGGGCCGGGGCAAGCGAGCGGCTCATGCACGGGCTGGGCCGGTTGTCCGGCGGCACGGTCACCGGCCCGGACGGGCAGCTGATCCGGCTCACACGCATCGTGGCGGTCCTCGAGGGCACGGCAAACCTCGCAGCGGACCCGGCCGCCGGGCAGCGCGATGGTCGGCTCGAGGTGGCTCGGGCGCGCGGTTCCGGGGATGATGAGATCAGCGATCTCGTCGCCGGACTGACCGCTGCCGGAGCAGATGTGCTGGTGGTGACCGCGGATCGCGACCTGCGAGCTCGGTTGCCAGCTGCGGCGTCGACGACCGGCCCCGGCTGGCTGAACAAACTGCTCGGGCGTGGCTGAGGAGGAGATAGATCGCAGTCATTGGCGACCCTAACCTCGCGGGCCCTGAACACGGCGCCATGTTGGGGGCGACCGGTTCGGCCAGCGCTCCTGGATTACCCATAGTTGGTCGGGGTCGCCGGCTTCTTGAGCGCGTGCGACAGCATCGACCAACGTTTGACACTCTCGTACGCCGATGAAAGCCTCGGCTGCCGAGCTAGTTGCGGAATTGATGACCCGAATCCCGAAGAGGTGTGCGGTGCTCAGATCCTCAGGTAAAACAGCGCTGGCGCTGACTGCGGCGGCCATGGTCCTGGCCGGCTGCGCCGAGGAACAGGGCGGTGGGGACGAGGGGTCCGCCGAGGAGAGTGGGCCGGTGGTCATCGGTGCCGTGCTCGACATCACCGGCGCCGGCGCGAGCCTGGGCGTGCCGGAGCGCGACACGCTCGAGCTACTAGCCGACCAACTCAACGCCGACGGCGGGATTGACGGCCGCCAGATCGAGCTCATCATCGAGGACAACGCCTCGACCGAGGATGGTGCTGCCCGGGCCATCAACAAACTGATCTCCGAGGACCAGGTGGACATCATCCTGGGCGCCAGCCGGACCGGTCCGAGCTTGGCCATGCGGCCGATTGCCGAAGCGGCCGAGATACCGATGATCTCATTGGCTGCGAATGCGGCGATCGTGACCGGATCGGAGTGGGTCTTCAAGACCGCGCAGAACGACTCCGTCGTGATCGAGAACATCGTCGCCGACGCGGCCGACAAGGGTTACAGCACCCTGGCGCTGGCCCGCGACGCCTCCGGATTCGGGGAGGGCGTCGAGGAGCTGTTCAACTCCATCGGCGAAGAGTTCGGGATCAGCGTCGTCGCGACGGAGAGCTTCGCGCCGGACGCCACCGACTTCACCGCGCAGATGGTCAACATCCGCGACGCGGGTGCGGATGCCAACATCATCTGGGGCATCCCCCCGGCGGCCGGCCTGGCCCAGGTCGCCTATCGACAACTCGGTATCGAGGCGCCGGTCTACCAGAGCCACGGCATCGGCAACCAGGTCTTCCTGGACACCGCCGGGGCTGCCGCCGATGGCCTGGTTGCCCCGCTCGGCAGGCTCGTTGTGCGCGACCAGCTTCCAGATGACGACCCGCAGAAGGAAGTCATCACCGCCTTCGCCGACGCGTACGAGGCCGAGTACGGGGCTGGACCGTCGACCTTCGCCGGACATGCCTATGACGGCTTCCAGCTGGCCGTTGATGCCATTGCCGAGGTCGGTACGGATGGGCAGGCCATTCGCGACCACCTCGAGGGCGTCACTGACTTCATCGGGGTGTCCGGGACCTTCACGATGAGCGCCGAGGACCACAGCGGGTTGACCGCCGAGGACCTCGTCCTGGTCACGGTGGAGAACGGCGAGTTCACCCTGACGGAGTCCTGATCTCCGGGCCGGTTCTGGGAGTCCGCACGCCGGCCGGTTACCCGGGGCAGCCGTGAGCGATTTCTTCCAGCTGGTCGTCGCCGGGTTGTCCCAGGGTGCGATCTATGCGCTGATCGCGATGGGTTTCGCAGCGATCTTCTCGGTCAGTGAGATCATCAACCTCGCACAGGGTGAGTTTGCCGCGCTGGCCGGCCTCGTGGCACTGTCCGCGGTCGGGTCCGGGCTGCCGCTGCCGCTGGCCATGCTGCTCGCGCTGGTGAGCGTGGCGGTGGTCGCCGTGGTGATGCAACGCCTCACGATCGCCCCGGTCAGGCGGATGACCACGCTGACCTCCATCATCCTGACCCTGGGCGTGTCCACCGCGCTCAAGGCGTTGATGTTGCTGACCTACGGCCCGGAGGCGCATGGGCTACCCAGACTGCCGGGATCTGACTTCGTGGTGGCCGGTGTGTCGATCCGCGCCCAGGACCTCTGGATCCTCGGGGTGACGGCCGTGGTCGCCGGCGCTGTCGTGTTCTTCTACGACCGGACCGTTATCGGAAAGGCGCTGCGCGCTTGCGCGGAACAGCCCATCGCCGCGCGGCTGGTCGGGATCTCACCGCGGCGAGCCACCACGCTCGCATTCCTCATCGCCGGCCTCTTGGGTGCGATTGCGGGATTACTGGCCAGTCCGATCTCGCTCACCCAGTGGGACTCCGGCCTGATCCTGGGTCTGAAGGGCTTTGTCGCGGCGACCCTCGGGGGTTTGGTGTCGATCCGCGCCGCCGTACTCGGAGGGCTGGTCCTCGGTGTCCTGGAGGCACTGGTCGCCGGGTACATCGACTCGGGATTCCGCGATGCGGTCGCTTTCGTCGTACTCATCGTCGTTCTGGTCGCGCGGCCGGGCGGGGTCTTCTCCCGCCAGACGCAGGCTCGGGTCTAGCGGCGGTGAAGAAACGCTCGGACGTCATCGGCGTCGTGCTGTTGTTGCTGGTCCTGCTCGGCGGTCCGCTGGTCGTACCGGTGTCGGTGGCCGGCGCCGCGGTCTATGCAGTCATCTACGCGCTGGCGGCCATCGGCCTGTCGCTGCTCATGGGATTGGCTGGTCAGGTCAGCCTGGGACATGCCGCCTTCTTCGCGGTGGGCGCCTACACCCAGGCAATCCTGGTCACCAGGTACGAGCTCAACGGAGCAGTTGCCGCAGTAGTCGCCGTCTCGTTCGCCATGATCGTCGGTCTTCTCGTCGGCCTGCCGCTGCTGCGGCTGCGCGGGCACTACCTGGCGCTGGCCACCCTGGGCCTTGGCATCATTGTCACGGTCATCGCGATCGAGACCCCGTTCCTCGGGGCGACGTCCGGGATCTTCGGCATCCCCAAACCGGACTTCGGTGGCCGGGTATACGACTCGCCGGATGAGTATCTGTGGCTGCTTGCCCCGGTGATCGTCCTGGGCATCGTCGTGGCGCGGAACCTGGTGGACAGCCGCGTCGGCCGGGCGTTGGGGGCCGTCAACGACTCCGAAGTCGCCGCGGAGACCCTCGGGGTGGACACCTATCGGCTGCGGCTGAAAGTCTTCGTCCTCTCCGCCGCCTACGCCGGTCTCGCCGGAGTGTTCTTCGCGCACTGGCTGGCGGTGGTGAACCCGAACGCCGCGAATTTTGCCCTTTCGGTGGAGTTCCTGCTGATCGCCGTGCTGGGCGGTCTGGGCACGGTCTGGGGTGCAGTGGTCGGCGGGTTCGCGGTCGAGTTCCTCGACGAGGGGCTGCGCGACTTCATTCCGGTGATCGTTCCGGGCGCCAGCGGCGAGGTTCAATTGATCGGATTCGGCGTAATCCTGACCCTTGTGATGATCTTTCTGCCTGGCGGGTTGCACCAGGCCTTCCGGGCAGTTGCGGGGCTGCGCGGCCCGCGCGGCGGTGCAGTGCCGAATATGGCGGCCGGAGAGCCTTTGGATGCTGGCGCCGGCTCCGATCAGGGGAAGATCAGTACGAACCTAACGTCTCAGGGGTCCCCTGAGTCGTCCGACGAGGGGCCGTTGCTGGGCCGCGAGGGGCGGCCGGAACCCGGGACCACGCTGCTGTCGGTGACCGGTCTGACCAAGCGGTACGGCGGGGTCGTGGCTGTGGACGACGTCACCCTCGAGGCAGCTGCCGGTGAGATCCTCGCCCTGATCGGGCCCAACGGAGCCGGCAAGACGACCTGCTTCAACATGATCAGCGGTGTCACCGCGCCGAGCGCAGGCGCGGTGGTGCTCTGCGGCCAGCGAATCGAAGGGCGCAAGCCGCACGTTTTCGCCCATAACCGCGCCACTCGAACGTTCCAGAACCTTCAGGTCTTCGGCTCGGCGACGGTGCTGGGCAACGTCATGGTGGGCCGACACCTGCGAAGCCGGGTCGGATTGTTGCGCAGCATGCTCGGATTCGCTGCCCGGCGCGAGGAGCGCGCGATCGTGGCGGCCGCACGCGAAGTGATCGGTCTGGTCGGGCTGGCCGACGACGCCGACCGGCTGGCTGCCGACCTGCCCTTCGGCCGGCAGCGCCTCATGGAAGTGGCTCGGGCGCTGGCCACCGAGCCGGACCTGCTGCTGCTCGACGAGCCGATGGCTGGCCTGTCCGGAGCCGAACGTCGCGAACTTGCCCGGTTGCTTCGCCGCCTGCGCGCCGGGGGGATGGGCATCGTGCTGGTCGAGCACGATGTGGAAGCCGTCATGGCTCTTGCTGACCGCGTGGCCGTTCTAGATGACGGCGTCCTCATCGCATTGGGCCGACCGGACGAGGTCCGTAGCGATCCGGCCGTCCTGGCTGCCTACCTAGGCGTCGAGGACGACGATCCCGCGGCGGTGGCTGCCGTCCAGGAGTTGCGCTCCGAGCCGACCGAGAGATCCGCGACCGTCGTGCAGAGCGACGGTGCCCAATGAGCCTGCAGATCCGCGATGTCTATGCCGGATACGGACGCCTGGAAGTCCTGCACGGCGTGACCGTCACCGTCGAAGCCGCCCGGATCTCGGCCGTGGTGGGCGCCAATGGCGCGGGCAAGACGACCTTGCTCCGGGCGGCATCCGGGCTGCTCCATGCCAACTCGGGAGAAGTACGGCTACTGGACCGGCACATCACAAAACTGGGGGCCGAGGCGATCGCCGCGGCGGGACTGGCCCACGTACCGGAGAACCGGTTGATTTTTCCGACCCTCTCGGTCACCGACAATCTGACGATGGGCGCTTGGACCCGCCGCCGGGACAAGCCCGCGCTGGCCACCCGCCGGGCCCAGGTCCTCGAGTACTTCCCCCGGCTGGCTGAGCGGTTGGCCCAGCCGGCCGGGACGTTGTCCGGCGGCGAGCAGCAGATGCTCGCCGTCGGGCGGGGTCTGATGGCCCGACCGTCTGTGTTGATCCTCGACGAACCAAGCTTGGGGCTGGCTCCCTTGGTGATCCGGGAGATCTTCGCCGCGCTCGGCCGACTCCGCTCGGACGAGGGGCTGGCGATCCTGCTGGTCGAGCAGAATGTCCGGGCGGCGTTCAAGATTGCCGACCACGCCTACGTCATGGACCGCGGCCGGGTACTGATAGAAGGTGAGCCGACCCGCCTGCTCGACGACGAGCGGGTGCAGCAGGCCTACTTGGGGGGCGGCTACGTACGCCTGCCCTCCGCGCCGGGCGACGACGCATCCTGAGCGCCCCCGACCGTGGAAAACCGGAATCTCGGCGGGTTGCGACGCGTTAGGGTGGGTGCACAACTACACAGGGGGTGAATGGTCTCGACTTCGTTCGTCGAGGCAGGGGAAGCGGGCCGAGGAAGGCAACGATGACCTCGTTAACCATGCGTTGCTAAAAAATCAAGCGCCGACAATAGTCAGCGCGACTTCGCTCTCGCTGCTTAAGCGAGCCTGAAGTCCGTCAGACCGGGAGGGCCTCCGGCCCGGACCCTGGCGCCGCCAGGAGGATCACCGTACGACCCGGTTGCGGGGACGTACGGGACACCAAACAGCAACTGGGCCTGTCACACCGACTAGTTCGCAAGATCGGTGGGGCCGAGTAGAGACGATGTGAGCTGCGCCCGGAGAAGCCCTGTCAAGTCGCCGAAGGACGCGGGTTCGATTCCCGCCACCTCCACTCCGAGACGACGCCGTGCCCATCCGGTGTGCGGCGTCTTTCCGGGCAACTCATCGATTCAGCCCCGGTCGCTCTTGTCCTCGATCTCCCAGGCGTGGTCGAGCACGTGCCAGGCGAAGCGTCGTAGGGCATAGCGGGTCGGCCAGCCCTTGTCCCGCAGCGGGCCACCGTCCGAGGCGGCGGAGAGCACGGCGAGGACTCGTTCACGTCGGCGCGCGGCAGCCGCAGGCGAGAGATCGGAGGTCTTGGGGTCGTCTCGGATGCCGATCATGCGGGCATAGCTGGCCTCTGCTCCCACTACGTGCTCCACGATCTTGTCGCGATTGCGGCCACCGCCCCGTGGCCCCTTGCGCAGTGCGGCCGGAGCGTTGGCCACGATGTCGTCGAACAGCTGCCAGCTGGCCTGCAGCAGGCTGGCCTGGCGACCGGCTGCCAGTGGGGTGATCTTCTCAGCGTCTGCCTTCGGGGGCTTGTCGAGGACACCAAACTCGGTCGACCCCGAGCCGGTCAGCCGTTCGACCACCTCGAAGTCCAGGGCCGCAGGCCAGCGCAGGCCTGCGATCGCGGCCACCGGCGCGTACCGCGGCGCATAGTCGGCAAGCGATTTGATGGCCAGGTCCTCGGTTCTGGCAGCCCGTGCCCAACCCGGCCAGTCCAGCGCGCAGGCGAAGGCACGTTTCGCGGTCGCTTCGGTATAGACCCGGATCCTTGCCATCGGGGCAGCCTTACATGGCTCCGCGAAGTCTGGAGAAGGGACTGGGACCGCCCAGGATGGCCTCGCCGATCTCGCGTAGCTGCTTCACCTGCTCGGCGGAGAGTCGGTCGAAGACCTGTTCCCGGACGGCGTTGACGTGTCCGGGTGCCGCCTCGGTCAGCGCGTTCATCCCCGCGTCGGTGAGACCGGCCAGCATTCCCCGACCATCGTCCGGGCAGGCTTCACGACTAACCCAGCCGCGTTCCTCCAACCTGGCCACCGCGTGCGACAGCCGGCTACGCGAGGCCAGGCACAGGTCGGCCAGTTGACTCATCCGCAGCTTGCGTCCGGGCGCCTCGGACAGCCGGACCAGGATCTCGTAGTAGGTGTGCGGAATGTTCGCATCGCGCTGTAACTGGCTCTCGATGGCCTCGCCGATCGCCTTGCTTGTGGCCAGATAGGTGCGCCAGGTCACTTGCTCGTCTGCGTCCAGCCATCTGGCATGCGCTGGGGCGTAGGTCACGAGCGGTCCTCTCGGGGAAGGGAAGCAGTTTAGGGCTCAACTGTGGAACTGTCATAGTGTCGACTGCCTTCGGGCAGCGAAGGTTCCTCTCTGGACAAGAGACTTTGCTGACACTTCTTTCCGACACCCGTTTCCTCGGCCGTCCGGGTTGTTATAACGCAGGAAGGCCTCATCAGCGGGAAGAATTTGCGAAAATGGTCAATTGACTCAATTGAACCACTTCGGGGGGCTATCGCGATCTTACTTTCACAGCTGACTTCGCTAGGGAGCCAACGTGCCGATCACGCGCCTCAACCACGCGGTGCTGTACGTACGTGACGTCAAGACCAGCGTCGCCTTCTACTCCGACGTGCTCGGGTTTCGAAAGCTGGACATGCTTCCCGACGGTTTCGAGGGGGCGGCGTTCCTGCAGGCAGAGGGGTCGGCCAATGACCACGACCTCGGCCTGTTCCAGATCGGGCCCGAGGCCCGGCCGTCGCCGGCCGGTCGTTCGACAGTCGGCCTCTACCACTTGGCTTGGGAGGTCGACACGCTCGCCGAACTGGCCCGTATCCAGGAAGCGCTCGCTGAGGCTAGCGCGCTGACCGGGACGAGCGACCACAGCACGAGCAAGAGCCTGTATGGAAGGGATCCGGACGGGATGGAGTTCGAGGTCGCCTGGTTCGTACCGAGACACAAGCTCGATGAGGAGATACTCGAGCGGCGCAAAGGGATCAGCCGGTTGAATCTGAACGCCGAACTCGAGCGCTACGGCTCGAGCACGGTCGGCGGACTGGCCGGGACGCTCTAGGCGTTCCACCTCTCGATCGCCGGCGTCCACTTGTCCCAACCCAGGACGCTCAGCGTGGCCGTACCCAGCACGAGGTGCTTGCCGGCACGCACTTCGAGGCCGAGCCAGCGGGCGGCGAAGGCCCGCAACGCGTGTCCATGGCCGAAGACCAGCGCGGGCCCGTGGAGTTCACGCAGATCCGCGATCACCGCGTCCAGCCGCGCGGTGACGTGCTCACTGCTCTCCCCGTTCGGCACCGGATGGGACCACAAGGTCCATCCCGGTACGCTCTGCCGGATCTGGGCGCTGGTCAGACCCTCGTAGTCCCCATAGGCCCATTCGACCAGTCGCTCATCGACATCGGCGTCAGGGAAGCCGGCCAGTTCAGCGGTGCGCCGGGCCCGCTGACGTGGGCTGGTCAACACCCGAGCGAAGATCTGCTCCGCAACTCGAGCCTTCATCTGACGCGCGGCCGCCTCCCCAACGGGCAACAACGGCAGGTCCGTGACAGAGGTGTACTGCCCGGCCTGGCTCCACTCGGTGGCACCGTGCCGGATGAGCCAGACGTCCTGCCGAGCGGGATCTGCAGAAGGCGGAGAGGACATCCCGGCAGTCTGCCTGACTCCTTTCCCGGTGCGGAAACCGAGCAGGTCAGCCCAGCAGCCGCCAGGCGGCGGCCGCGATCTCGGCTTCCCCTAGCAGCACATGCTCGGCGGCCGGACCCAGCGGGATCAAACTGTCCGCACTGCACACCCGCGCCATCTGGCCCGAATAGCCGGCGTCCACCAAAGCGGTGATCACACCCTCGGAAATGCCGGCCGAGCAACGGGTCTCGTCCACGACGAGCACTCGCTGGCTCGCCCGGGCGTCTCGAATGATGTCCGAAATCGGGAGCGGAACCAGCCATCGAAGATCCAGCACGCGGCACCCGACGCCGTCGGTGGTCAGCCGCCTGGCTACCCGAAGGCTCATCGGTACGCCGTTTCCGAACGTGACCATCGTCAGGTCACCACCAGAGCCGTGAGTCCTGCTCTGGCCGATATCGATGCGGTCCTGGCTCCAGTCATCCGGTGCCGAGTATGGCCAGAGCCATCCACCGTCGCCGGGGTCGTGCAGATCCCGGAGGTGATAGAGCGCGATCGGCTCGATCAGGACCGAGACGGTGCCATCGACCCGACCAGCGGCAAGACAGGTCCTCAGCATCGCGGCCGCATCCCGGGGATGGGCGGGGACAGCAAGGACCACACCGGGTATGTCACGCAGCACGGCCACCGAGTTGTCGTTGTGGAAGTGCCCGCCGAAGCCCTTCTGGTAGGCCAGCCCCGGTACCCGGACCACCATCGGGTTCCGGTAGGCGCCTTGGGAGAAGAATTGTATCGACGCAGCCTCGCCGCGCAGTTGGTCCTCTGCGTTGTGCAGGTATGCCAGATATTGGATCTCCGGGACTGGCAGGAATCCGGCAAGTCCGGTGCCGAGCGCCAGACCGAGAATGGACTGCTCGTCGAGCAGGGTGTCGAAGACCCGGGCAGCTCCGAAGGCGCGCCGCAGGCCACGGGTCAAGCCGTAGACCCCGCCCTTTACCGCGACGTCCTGGCCGAACACAAGTGCTGCCGGATCGCCCGCCAGCGCGTCGGTCAGACAGCGATTGATGGTCTGCGCAAGGGTGAGCGGGCCTTCATCCTCGGGCAGCCGGTCACCGAACGCCGCTCGGCGACGGGCCGGATTCGGCCCCTGCGCTGAGCGGGCGGCCACGCGGATCGGCTGCCGGGGGGCCAGCGGTTCGATCACGGCCGCGCGGTCGCCGATCGTCGGGG
>JALZDV010000203.1 GCA_030862345.1 Actinomycetota bacterium
CAATTGATGCCGGGCCTTTCTCATGGGCGCACGGTTCCGACCGACACGCGACGAGACACGCGACAGGAGACGCCATCACCGAGCCCCGCATCAACGACCGCATCCGAGTTCCCGAGGTCCGGTTGGTCGGACCAGAAGGTGAACAGGTCGGGATCGTTTCCATCGGCGAGGCACTGCGCCTCGCGCAGGATTCTGAACTGGACCTCGTGGAGGTAGCCCCCATGGCCCGCCCACCGGTGGTCAAGCTCATGGACTACGGCAAGTACAAGTACGAAGCAGCGCAGAAGGCCCGAGAGACCCGGCGCAACCAGACGCAGACGGTCATCAAGGAAATGCGGCTGCGCTTGAAGATCGACCCACACGATTACGAGACCAAGAAGGGTCACGTCGTCCGCTTCCTGAAGCAGGGCGACAAGGTGAAGGTGACGATCATGTTCCGCGGCCGCGAGCAGTCTCGGCCCGAGATGGGGATGCGGCTACTGCAGCGTCTGGCCACCGACGTCGAGGACCTCGGGTTCGTCGAGTCCACGCCGCGCCAGGACGGGCGCAACATGGTTATGGTCATGGCCCCGCATCGCACCGCAGCGCAGAAGAAGCAGGCCGCCGCCAGCGAGGCTGGTCAAGCCGGCAACACCAACTAGCAGCAGGTCAGCGAAGACAGCGTCAGCTAAGACCGCTCCAGCGAAGGAAGGCACCATGCCGAAACAGAAGACGCACAAGGGTGCCGCCAAGCGCATCAGGGTGTCCGGGACGGGCAAGCTCGTACGCGAGCAGTCCATGAACCAGCACAAGTTCGAGTACAAGTCCTCGCGGCGCAAGCGCCGCCTGGACAGCAACACCGAAATCAGCCCCGCTGACAGCCGGCGCATGCGCCGGTTGCTCGGCCTGTAGCGCGAGGAGTTCATCGATGGCACGCGTCAAGCGGGCAGTCAACGCCCACAAGAAGCGCCGCGCTGTACTCGAGGCTGCAAGCGGTTATCGCGGCCAGCGCTCGCGGCTCTACCGCAAGGCCAAGGAGCAGCTGCTCCACTCCGCGACGTACAACTACCGCGACCGCAAGGTCCGCAAGGGTGACTTTCGCAAGCTGTGGATCACGCGGATCAACGCGGCCGCGCGGCAGAACGATCTGACCTACAACCGGTTCATGCAGGGCCTCAAGCTCGCCGGGATCCCGCTGGACCGCAAGGTCCTGGCCGAGCTCGCGGTCAATGACGCTGCGGCATTCACCGCTCTGGTAAGCAACGCCCGCACAGCACTTGACGAGGCGGGACAGCTGACCGGCAGCACCGCAGGCGCAGGCGGGCCTAGCTGACCCGGCAGTTCTCGGGTTGGCCTACCGGTTTCGCCTTTTCTCGCGGTTATGCGCATAACCGTGGAAATCGGGCTGGCTCATCCGCGGTTATGCGCATAACCGTGGAGAATCGCTCGGCTGAGCCGCGGTTATGCGCATAACCGCAGCCTGGGATGGGGCCTGACGTGCCGAGTGGGCAGCGTGCTTGCTGACCGCAACCCCAGCGTCGTCGACGCGCAGCGGCTCACGCGTCGGGTACGTCGGGACCGGACCCGAGAGTTCCTCGCCGAGGGGCCGCAGGCGGTGCGCGAGGCGGTGGCCTGCGCAGGCGTCGTCCTCGAGGTTTTCGGCACCCCGGCCGCGCTCGACCTGCACCGGGACTGGCTGGCCGAGACACCGGTCAGGCTGCGAGTGATCAGCGCCAAGGCAGCGGCGGCGTTGTCGGAAACGGTCTCCCCGCAGGGGCTGATCGCCCGCTGCCGCTACATAGATGTCGACCTGGCCGGTGTAGTGGCCGCCGCCCCGACGTTGGTCGCCGTACTGGCCGGGATCGCCGATCCAGGCAATGCCGGAACGATCCTGCGCACAGCCGACGCGGCCGGCGCCGACGCGGTGGTCTTCACGCAGGGATCGGTCGACCCGTACAACGGCAAGTGCGTGCGGGCCAGTGCCGGCAGCCTGTTCCATGTCCCGGTCGTACGCGCCGCGTCGTACGCCGAGGTTCGACGGGCGCTGACCCAGGCCGGCGTGCAAGTGCTGGGGGCCGCAGCCACTGCTGAACGCAGTCTCGGCGAGAGTGACACAGATGCCCTGCTGCGAGCGCCGACAGCGTGGGTCTTCGGCGGCGAGGCGCACGGGCTGGCAGCGATCCAGAGCGCAGCGCCAGCGGGACCCGGAACGGCAGCCGGGGTCGTCGACGAGCACATCCGCATTCCCATCTGGGGGCGTGCCGAGAGTCTGAACCTCGCCGCGGCGGCGTCGATCTGCCTCTACGCCTCGGCCACCGCTCAGCGTCGAAGTCCATGAGGAAGGCCGATCCTGATGTCGCAGGTTAACCGGTGACGCGCAGCGCGGGTTCCCTGCAGACCTACGACATCTGTTCAGGTCGATCCTGATGTCGCAGGTTTACCGGTGACGCGCGGGGCGAGTCCTCGGCATTGCTGCGACATCTGACCGAAGGAGCGGGCCCGGCCGTGTTGCCCTGGCTCAATGTGGTTGCCCGGCTGCGGTTGGATAGAGCCACGATGTCCGGAGCAAACGACCCCTACGACCCCAAGCAGGTCGCGATCCTGTCCGCCGAGTCACTCGCAGACGCCGTGGCCGCAGCTGAGCGGGACTTTGCAGGCGCCGCGCACCTCGAGGCTCTGGCGGCGGTTCGGCCGAGTCATTTGGGGGAGCGGGCGCCCATCTTCGCCGCCCGCCGCGAGCTCGGCGCCCTTCCCCCAGCCGCGCGCTCGGATGCGGGCAAGCGGGTCAACCTCGCCCGGCAGACCGTCGAGGACGCCTACGCCGGCCGCTTGCGGGAATTGACCGCCGAACGCGACGAACGGGTCCTGGTCGAGCAGACCGTCGACGTGACCCTTCCGGTGGACCGTCGCCCTCGCGGAGCGCGGCACCCGCTGAGCCTGATCGCCGACCGGATGGTCGACGTGTTTCTCGCCATGGGCTACGAAGTGGCCGAGGGACCCGAGGTCGAGGCCGAGTGGTTCAACTTCGACGCGCTCAACATCGGCCCCGACCATCCCACCCGCTCACTGATGGACACCTTCTTCGTCCATCCGCCCGGGTCCGGCCTGGTCCTGCGGACCCACACCTCGCCGGTCCAGGCCCGCGCGATGCTCGAACGCCAGCCGCCGATCTACATCGTCGCTCCCGGCCGTACGTTCCGCACCGATGACCTTGATGCCACGCATACGCCGGTGTTCGGGCAGATCGAGGGGCTCGTGGTGGACCGCGGGATCACCATGGCCCATTTGCGGGGCACCCTCGACCACCTGGCCCGCGCCATGTTCGGAGCCGACGCAAAGGTTCGGTTTCGGCCGCACTTCTTCCCGTTCACCGAACCCTCAGCGGAGTTCGACGTCTGGTTTCCCGAGCACCGCGACGGCCCGCGATGGGTCGAGTGGGGCGGGTGCGGCATCGTCAATCCGAGAGTGCTGATCACCTGCGGTATAGACCCGGAGGAGTTCTCCGGGTTCGCCTTCGGCATGGGGATCGAACGGACACTGCAGTTCCGGCACGGCGTCAGCGACATGCGCGACATGGTCGAGGGCGACGTACGGTTCGCCCGCGCCTTCGGCGTCGAGATCTGACGCGGGAGCCCAGCCCTGATGCGCATACCCCTGTCCTGGCTTGCTGAACACGTCTCCCTCCCCGAGGGGGATGCGCTGTCCACGGTCACCGATGTCCTGGTGCGGGTCGGCGTGGAGGTCGAGGCCATCCACAGTACGGACCTGACCGGGCCGCTCGTGATCGGGCGAGTGCTCGAGATCGAGGACCTTGCCCAGTTCAAGAAACCGATCAGGTTCTGCCAGGTCGACGTCGGCGAGCCGCAGCCCCGTGGAATCGTCTGCGGTGCGACGAACTTCGTGGTCGGCGACGTGGTGGTTGCCGCACTTCCCGGCGCAGTCCTTCCGGGTGGCTTCACGATCACCGCCCGAAAGACCTATGACCACATCTCCGACGGGATGATCTGCTCCGCGCGCGAACTCGGTCTGGGCGACGAGCACACCGGCATCCTCGTACTGCGCCCGGACCTGACTGCCGAGCCAGGCGCGCCGGCAGCCACGGTGCTCGGGCTCGACGATCCGGTGATCGAACTGGAGATCACCCCGGACCGTGGCGACCTGCTGTCTGTGCGCGGTCTGGCCCGAGAGATCGGCCTGGGCCTCGGCGTCCCGAGCACCGATCCTGGACGGCTCGACCCGCTGCAGCTCGGCGGCCCCCCGAGTTATGAGATCCGGGTCGAGGACACTGCAGGATGCGACCGGTTCGTCGCACTCGCCATGACCGGATTCGACCCGAGCGCCGCCAGCCCCGCCTGGTTGCAACGGCGGCTCAGCCAAGCCGGCATCCGTACGGTAGGGCTGGCCGTGGACGTGACGAACTTCGTCATGCTCGAACTCGGTCAGCCCATGCATGCCTTCGACCTCGGCCTGCTCACCGGCCCGTTGGTGATCCGACGGGCCGGCCCAGGGGAGCAGCTGACCACTTTGGACGGCGTCGCGCGCAAACTGTCCGAAGCCGATCTGCTGATCACCGACGACACCGGCCCGATCGGGTTAGCCGCGGTGATGGGCGGTCGGAGCACCGAGATCCACGACGTAACCACGACCCTCCTGCTGGAGGCCGCGCACTGGGATCCGGTCACGGTCTCGCGCACCTCGCGGGGGCACGGCCTGTTCAGTGAGGCAGCCCGCCGGTTCGAGCGAGGTGTGGACCCGGAGATGACGACCGCCGCGATCACCCGGGCGGCCAAGTTACTCATGCTGTACGGCGGAGCCAGCCCGGCCGGCGCAGTCGTGGATGTCGACAGCCGCGTCCCGCGTTCCCCGGTGGTCCTCGACGTGGCGCTGCCGTCCCGGATCGCGGGGGTGGACTACTCCGCCCGGCACGTCCACGACGTCCTGACCAGGCTCGGTGCCACCGTCGTCGGGGGGACCGAGGACGGGCAACCCCTGCAGGTCATACCGCCGAGTTGGCGCATGGACCTCGTCGACCCTCATGATGTCGTCGAGGAGGTCGTGCGGCTGTCCGGCTACGACGCGGTGCCCTCGCTACTGCCGTTTGCCCCCGCCGGGCGTGGGCTGACTGCCGCCCAGCGGCGCCGGCGCAGCATCGCCCGGTCGCTGGCCGATCACGGGTACGTCGAGTCGCCCGCCTATCCGTTTCTCGATCCGGCGGTCTTCGACGCACTGCGTCTCCCCGACGACGATGAGCGCCGTACGGCAATACGACTTACCAATCCGATCTCCGAAACCGAACCGCTGATCCGGACGACGCTGCTGCCGGGGCTGCTCAAGACGTTGCGTGGCAACCTCGGCAGCGGCCAACGAGACGTGGCCCTGTTCGAGATCGGATTGGTCGTACGGCCGACGCAAAGGGCGCCTTGCGCGCCCGTCTTCAGCGTCAGCCAACGCCCCGACGACGGGCAGATCGCTGCTCTGGAGGCGGCGGTGCCCCGCCAGCCTTGGCGGATCGGGCTGCTGGCGACCGGCGCCGCGGAGCTTTCCGGCTGGTGGGGCACGGGTCGGAGGCTCGACTGGACCGACGTCCTGGCCGCGGTGGACGAGATAGGGACCGCCGCCGGAGTTGGGATCCGGCGGAAGGCAGACGAGCACGCACCCTGGCATCCGGGCAGATGCGCGGCCCTGCTCGCCACTGCCGCGGATGGCAACGAGATCCTTCTCGGTCATGCCGGTGAACTGCATCCCGGCGTCTGCGCCGCTCTGGATGTTCCGGCCGGCACCGTGGCGGCCGAACTGGAACTCGACCTCCTCCCGGAGTCTAGGGCCGTTTCCGCACCGACCCTGTCCGCCTATCCGCCCGTGCTGCTGGATGTCGCGGTGACGGTTCCGGCAGAGGTTCCCGCCGCAGATGTGGCCGACGCACTTCGCCAGGGTGCCGGTGAGATGCTTCAGGAGCTACTGCTCTTCGATGTCTACACCGGCGCACAGGTCGGAGCTGGGCACCGGTCACTCGCATTCAATCTCCAGTTCCGGGCGGCCGATCGGACGCTGACCGTCGCCGAGGCCACGCAGGCCCGCGATGCTGCGGTGGCCCAAGCGCACCGCCGTACGGGGGCAGTGCTCCGGGATAAGCAGACCAACACAAACTCGCCCCGGAGGTGATCCAGCTCGTGACCTACGAGGAGCTCCTTGAGCTGGCGCGACGGTACGAAGGCGAAACGCTCGAGACAGTGACCGGCCGGAAGTTCACCGTCGGCATCTACCTGGATTGCCCATACTTCACCCCGCAGTCGAGCGGGTACGGCCAGAGTGACGGCCGGAAGGCAGCCGAACGATTTCTTCTCCAGTACAACAGGACCGGCAGCCTGCGCCCGAGCGAGTACTCCAAGGTCACCCGTAACGCGTCCTACTACATCGGACTGGTTCGCCAGGCTGGCTGAACGCTCAGTTCGATTCCGTGCAGGGTGAGTTCCGGCTGATTTCGGCGGCCTGCTCTCACCGCCCGGACCCGGCCAGTGCGGCGATGTCCTGCGCACAGCCCCAGCCCAGGGTGATCCCCGAACCCCCGTGGCCGTAGTTGTGCAGCAGCCGAGCCCGGCCGGGGCCGGTCGCTGATCCCGCCACCCGCACGGTCGGCCGGGCCGGGCGCAAGCCGACCACGTGCTCCAGCACTTCAGCGTCGACGAGGCGGGGCTCCAGCTGCCGGCAGCGTGTCAGAATCGACTCGGCCGCCACGAGATC
This sequence comes from Actinomycetota bacterium, assembly GCA_030862345.1. GTDB lineage: Bacteria > Actinomycetota > Actinomycetes > Mycobacteriales > Geodermatophilaceae > JACCQS01. The sequence goes on from JALZDV010000203.1 coordinate 6,721, forward strand.
GACGTCGGTGTCCCAGCGATGCTCGTCCAGCGTGCCGCCGAGAATGCAGTCACCGGTCCGCGGGTGGAGATAGGCCCGGCCGGCTGGGTGGTGTTCGTCGCGCATCGAGAGGGTCAGTCCCGGGTTGCTGACGCGGACGATCTGGCCGCGCACCGGGTACACCGACGGGTCGGCGGCCAGTTCCCGGGCAGCCAACCCGGTGCAGTTGACGACGAGTTCCGACCAGCCGTCCTCGACGACCTCGTCGAGGGACCTGATCCGGACGACTCGGATCGTGCCGCCTGCTGCCCGAAACAGTCCGACCAGCCAGGGGAGGTGCACCGGCATCTCGACCAGCGGAACCACGAAGCGCAGTCCGTGGCTGTATCCCGGCGGAAGCTCGGCTGCGCTGGCCGCGCGCAGGTCGCGGACCGCAGCAGCCCAGTCCGGGTGTCCGGGAGCGAAGCGGTACAGGGCGAGGCTCTCCCGCATCACAACGCCGGATCCCGGTATGCGGGCGTGTCCGGCCAGCACCTCGAAGGTCTGCGCACCCCAGCGAGCGACTGCCGCGGGTGGGCCGGCGTGGGTCGGAAACCATACGGCAGCGGCCAAATGTGAGGTGAGCGCCGCGATCGGCGCCGCCGACAGCACGCGGACCTGCCACCCTGCGCGCTGCAGGGTGACCGCCGTGGTCAACCCGGCGACCCCGGACCCCACCACAGTCGCTCGCATCCGCCGATGGTGGCATGGGTTGACATTCGCCGAGTACGCCGGAAAAGGTGGCGGACGCCAGGGGAACACGAGCGCAAACGACTACGGTAACGGCATGCTGCGTGACGGTCCCATCCCCAGGTTCGTGCACGGAATCCTCGAGTACCTGTTGGGCGTGTTGTTCATCGCAGCACCGTTCTTGTTCAACTTCGAGTCCGGCGCGGCCACCGGGATGTCAGTCGCGATCGGCGTGTTGATCCTGATCTTCGCGGCCGTCAGCGAGGGACCGGTCAGTCTGGTCAATCAGCTACCGCTGCTCCTGCACGTGGCGATGCTCTACGTGCTGGCAATCTTCCTGATCGCCGCCCCGTTCCTGTTGGGCTTCGCGGACGAGGTGGCACCAAGGAACTTCTTCATCATCAGTGGGG
>JALZDV010000243.1 GCA_030862345.1 Actinomycetota bacterium
CAGTCGCACAGCGCGGAGCCTGAATCGACCGACGAATAGGCGTCGGCGAGTCGCGCTACGGGCATGCCTTCCTGGCCTGTGACGCAGGGCTCGCTGAAGGTCTCGTGCCGAGGCGAAGGGCGTCCGCTGGACGGAACTGTCTCATGCTCACTGCGCGATCTCGGTGCGGTTTGATGATCCGAACTTGTGTCGTGTCGTTGGGTTTGCGGGACGATCGCGCTGGCCGTCCGTGTGGGCTCCATGTGCAGATCGCTGGGTAGGTCTGGCTCTCCGCCAAGGCCGAGGCCAGCGCCACGGTGACGATGCGGCGCTGGTGGCGACACCCTGCGCAATCTAGCCGTCAGCCCACGGGCCCACCGACGCATCCATCGCCGCATGCCGTAACATTTGGGCCCCTTGCCACGGGAGTAGAGACTAGACAACACTATCCGCCGTGACCCGAGTGCGCCTCACGGCGCGGGGGACACAGGCTCAAGGTAGGGATCCACGACAGGAAAACCTATGAACAGTCTGCCACACAGCGATCCCGAGGAGCCCATCGGATTCACGCCCGAGGTTCTCGACCGGTCCGTCCTATCCATCCCGCTGCTACGCGATATGGATACGGAGCAGCGAGGCACTGGCGAGACCAGCGGTGGGCCTAAGTTGTATCCCGTCGTCATAGACGTCAACCTCTCTTACCACAGAGGTCGGGAGGCGGCCCGTGAACGAGCCAGGCAACTTGTGACCGAAGCCATCCGGGATGCAGGGATACAACTCGATCAAGGGCTTAATGAGACGAAGACCCGGTTCAGCGAGCAATACCTATTCGCCAAGCTGGAGGCATCTGTCCTGCGTCGACTAGTTGTTCTGGATTCCGGCGGTGATCCGCAGACCACAATCGACGACGTAAGCCTGGCCACAGCACATCGGGCGATTTACCGGATCTGGCCGGACTTTGACATCGGACCCCTTATCTCCAAGTCTATTAGTACCGTAAAAGCCGATGCCGCCCGCGCCGCCTTCAGCGCGCTTGGCGACGGAATTGTTTGGGCAGTTATCGATTCAGGGATCGACATAAAACATCCACATTTCGCGCTGCACCACAACCTTGACCTGCCACCAGCAATAGAGCCGCTGGACTTCACCGGCGCAGGCAATCCTCACAGTGACGAGTTTGGCCATGGGACACATGTCGCCGGTATCCTCGCTGGTGAGCTATGCCCGGGTACGCCCGCCTCCAAGCCTGATCGGTCCTCGTCGGAACCGACGCCCCCGATTCGGGCGTTCTCTCGCCATCGCGACGAAAATGGCAAAGTTGCTTACAACGTCATCGCGCTGGATTCGATCTCGGGTATCGCTCCCAAATGTAAATTGTTAAGCATCAAAGTTTTGAACCGAGAGGGACGTGGAAGCGCAAGCGATCTCATTGCCGCAATTGAGCACATCCAGCGAATCAACGGCAACGGGCGTCGGCTCTTGGTTCAGGGCGTCAATATGAGCGTTGGCTATGATTTCGAACCGGAATGGTTCGCCTGCGGTCAGAGCCCGTTGTGTGTCGAGGTTGACCGACTCGTTCGCTCCGGTGTTGTGGTGGTCGTCGCTGCTGGTAATACCGGTTACGGCTATCACCAGGTGGTCGGCCGGCGCACAGCGTTCGCCGCTGGGTTGGACCTAACGATCAACGACCCGGGCAACGCCGACCTGGCCATCACTGTTGGATCTACCCATCGGGAGATGCCGCACGTCTATGGCGTCTCGTACTTCTCATCTAAAGGACCAACAGGGGACGGCCGCATCAAACCTGACCTTGTCGCACCTGGCGAAAAGATCCTCTCCTGCGCCGCAGGTAAGAAGTATGAGGAGGCCAAGGCACGCGGTGCTGACTGCAATTATCTGGAAGACAGCGGAACAAGTATGGCTGCTCCACACGTGTCCGGTGTCATCGCCGCGTTGCTGTCCGTGCGTCAAGAATTCATCGGTCGCCCTGAGGCGGTCAAGCGGATCTTTCTTGAGTCGGCCACCGACCTTCGCCGCGACCGCAACTTCCAGGGGTATGGCCTCGTGGACCTAATGCGAGCGATCCAGTCCATTTGAGAGGACGCATTATGCAGACCGTGTTCGGATTCCCCTATGCCGAGGTTCAGTTCACTCGGGACGGTCGGGTTCACGACCCCGCCGAGGTGGAGCGACTCTCCGCGATGGTATCGACTGTGGATGTGACTGATCTATTTGTCGTGTCACACGGCTGGAACAATGACATGGATGAGGCGCGTCGGCTCTACGCCGACCTCTTGCAACACATAAGGGCCCACATCGACGCCAACGCGGTGCCGGGCGCAGGCGATCTTATGTTCGGCGTCCTTGCGGTCTTATGGCCGTCGAAAAAATTCGCCGAGAAGGAACTGATCCCCAGTGCCGCCGCAAGCTTGGATGATCTTGTCGATGATACAGCACTAGCGGCACAGGTCGATGACTTCGCGGCGGCGGTTGGTGGTGACCACACCAAGGCGCGGCTGGAGGAGATCAAGCCGCTTATCCCACAGCTCGACGACGACCCCGCTGCCAGACGTGCGGTCGCAGAGATCATCCGTAGCGTGCTGCCGCAACGCTCACAGGATCCTGAGGACGCTTCCGACGAATTCTTCTCCGAGGATCCCGGCGAGTTGATGGAACGGCTCGCCGAGATTATTCTCCCCGCGCCGATCCTGCCGACTGGTGACAGCGGTGGCGCCGCCGACTTCACCGATGCGGAAAGTGAAGTGGGCCAGGCGCAGGGCCTAAGCGAGGTTCTCGACGGCGCACGCGCAGCGGCGCGACGGCTGTTGAACTACGCGACCTACTACGTGATGAAAGACCGCGCCGGCCTCGTCGGACGCGGCCTGGTCCCGGTACTAGAGCAACTGAACTCCGAACGCCCTGACATGCAAATGCACTTAGTTGGTCACAGCTTCGGCGGCCGCCTCGTCACTAGTACGACAGCTACCTGGGACAACGCTAGGACCGCCATCGCCAGCCTCTGCCTACTGCAGGCAGCGTTCTCTCACAATGGCTTCGCGCAGCGCTGGGATGGCACACACGATGGCGCATTCCGCGGCGTTATCTTAAACCACCGCGTATCGGGGCCTGTAATGATCACCTGTACGAAGAACGACCGAGCTGTCGGATTGGCATATCCAATTGCGTCACGTATCGCACGGCAAGCAGCGGCGGCGCTCGGCGACCGCGACGACCCGTATGGTGGTCTAGGCCGCAACGGTGCGCAGCGGACCCCGGAGGCAACAGACGGCTTCCTGCTTCCCGTCGGCGGCCGATACTCGTTATCCGGTGGGCGCCTTTACAATCTCGTGGCTGACGACTTCATCTCCGATCACGGCGACATCGTTTCAAACGAGGTTACGTACGCCCTACTGACAGCGGTCACCACTTGACACGTCGAGAGCGATGCGCCGTCCCGAACCGCATTCTTCCTTATCCGTGCCAGGCGAGAGAAGCTTGCCGGCGGTGGTTTGCCTTAGTGCTCGGTTGCCGGGTCGGGCAGGACGGGCCACGGTGCGAATGCGTTTTGCACCGTGTGCAGTGCCGGCCCAAGGTCGGGGTAGTGGCGGACGAGCACTGAGGACATGTCGTTTTCGGCGATCCAGCGGATGCCCTCTGGAGTGTAGGTCTTCGGAGTGAAGTCGCTGGTGAAGAAGCGGTCACTTTTAAGCCGGCGCGACGCCATCAGGATGAAGATTCGGAAGGCGGTGTCGCCGAAGCCGAACCCGGGCGGCGGGGGCTCGGCGTGCAGCCCAACGGTCAGATCGACGTCCTCGATAGAGTCGTACACCGTGGCGAGCTCCGCGGCCGCCTGCGAGTTGCGGGTGAGGTCTTCGAAGGAACGGGCCTCGGGGAGCCGCAGCAGCCGGCGGAACTCGTTGTAGCGGGGCACCCCCCGCTCCCGGGACCGCAGGATGTCGATGGCGGCGAGGTCGACCACCATGCCGTCGTCGCGGCGAAGCTGCTGCATGAACCGCGGGTGGTTGTGCAGTGTGACGGCCCCGGGGTGGGCCGTGCCCAAGGAGTAGAACAGGTCGGTGGCGCCATAGCGCTTGAGCACGTCTCGCGACCGCAGGCCGGCGAGGTCGAGGAATCCCAGTTCGTCGCGGCGCTGCGGATCGCTGATCGCGCGGATGAGGAAGTCGTCGGGCACCAGTGGGTGCATGCGGTACACCGCGACGAACTCCTCGGTGATGGAGTACGGCGCGGAGTGGTGGTCGGTTGGCGAACCAGGGATTCCGCTGATGATCTCGCCGTCACCGAGCCGCCCGACGAGGTTTCGGACGCGTTCCTCGGCGATCCCGAACCAATTCGCCCGCATTCCGATCCGGAGCGCGGGATGAGCGAGGATCGCCGTCGTCCATTCCACAGTGTGGATCTTGGCGAGCAGCGCGGCGACGATCAGACGGGCCGTGTCGAAGCCCTGGTCGTCTGACCACGCGGGGTAGGTCGCGCTGAGCATGGCGCACACGGCGTTGTGCTCGCGCATGAACAGGGTGTGCAGCAGCTCCAGGCCGGCCCACCAGCCGTCCAACCCACCTGAGCTGCCAAGCAGCGCCGGATCGAGGTCTATCAGGCCGTCGGGGCCGATGGCGACCTGCCCGGGG
>JALZDV010000275.1 GCA_030862345.1 Actinomycetota bacterium
GGGTCAACCTGGTCGCGGCGGGTCCACTGCGGACGATGGCGATGAAGTCCATTCCCGGCTCGGAGCAGTTCGAGGACGCCTGGGCTCAGCGCGCACCGCTGGGCTGGGACGTCAACGACAACGGCCCAGCCGGCAAGGCATGTGCCGCACTGCTCTCGGATTGGTTCGGCGCCACCACCGGTGAGATCGTGCACGTCGACGGGGGTTACCACGCAGTCGGCGCCTGACCAGCCGGCACCGCAGGGCTTCGAGGACGACGACGGCAGCGCCGTACTCCTGCTGTCCTTCGGGGGTCCGGAAGGCCACGACGATGTTCTGCCGTTCCTGCAGAACGTGACCCGCGGACGTCGGATCCCGCGCGAGCGGCTGGAGGCGGTGGCCGCGCACTACCAGCACTTCGGCGGTGTGAGTCCGATCAATGAGCAGAACCGGCTGCTCCGCGCAGCGATCCAGGCTGAGCTGGCCTCCCGCGGGCGGCCGCTGCCCGTCTATTGGGGCAACCGCAACTGGTCGCCCTACATCGAGGACGTGGTCGCCAGGATGGCCGCCGACGGGATCAACCGGGCGGTGGCCTTCGCCACCTCGGCGTACTCCTCGGCCTCCGGCTGCCGGCAGTACCACGAAGACCTAGCCCGGGCTCGGCAGGCGACCGGACCGACGGCCCCAGCGATCGAGAAGGTGCCGCATTTCTTTGATCAGCCGGGTTTCATCACCGCGAACGCCGATGCGTTGCGCCGGGCGCTGGCGCGGCTGCCCGTAAGCCTCGCCGATCAGGCCAGGATCGTCGCGACCGCGCACAGCATCCCGATCTCGATGGCGATGACGGCAGGGCCATCCGGAGGCCTGTACGAGCAGCAACTGCACGCCACGGCCCGAGCCGTCGTCGATGCGGTCGACCCCGCTCGTCCGGTGGACCTGGTGTGGCAGAGCCGCAGCGGTCCACCGCACGTGCCCTGGCTGGAGCCCGACATCAACGACCACCTGATCCGACTTGCCGGCCAAGGTGCCCGGGCGGTGGTCGTGTGCCCGCTCGGGTTCGTGAGTGACCACATCGAGGTCCTCTGGGATCTCGACAACGAGGCCCGTGAAACGGCAGCCGCACATGACCTGGTCTTCGAACGAGCCTCGACCGCTGGGACCCATCCGGCGTTCGTGACGATGATCGGCGATCTGGTTGAGGAGCGACTGGCGGGCGGACCCCGCCGTCTGGGCACCAGTTGCCCGGCCACCTGCTGCCTTGCGGCCTGAGCGCCGAAGTCAGCGACGGACCGTGCGGCTCTCCGGCACCCAGCTATAGGCGCACATCAGGGCTTCACGGACCGCAACGGACAGCCGCCGAAGCGCGGCGTTCCGGCCGCCCGCGCCGTAGCCGTTGAGCGCGCCGCCCGGCGCGTCGGACATGGCCAACTCGATGATCGCGGTCAGCTGAGCACACCGCGTGGCCAACGCTGCGGCGGCGGGCGCATGATCCGGCGGGAGCAGGACGGCTTGCTCGCGACGCCTCAGCGAGTCGACACCTGAGTTCCACCTCGCCGCGTCGAGCCGGGTCAGGGCGTCGGTGGCGTCCAGAACGGCCAGCCGCAGTGCACCCGAGGCTTGGGTGACCGTCTGCTGATCACCTGCTGCGTGCGTGACCCAAGCAACCTCGGAGATCTCGAGGGCAAGCCATCCGCCATCGGCGGACGGGTCATCATCGGGCAGAAAAGCCAGAGTCGTCCCGACCACCAGCTGACCAGCACTGATGGCCTGCGCCGACAGGCCCGCAATGCCCGGCACCCCGCGGATGTCGCCGGCCACCGGAAGGATCAAGCGCAACGGCCCGGCGCCGCGTGACCGTACGGCGCTCAGGGCCCAGCCGACGGGCGCCGGGTCGGGATGCTCAGGCAGTCCACGGACCGTACGGATGCCGGCGTCGTGCATGGCAGCTACGGCCGCGTCATAGGCCACCGCCCCACGCAGCCAGGAGTTGACCCAGGCAGTGAGGGCCCCCGCGCCGGCGAAGCGCAAGCGGCCAGCCGGAGCCGGGATCGCTGGCTGTGGTGGGGTCGGCACCGATCGACTGTAATCGCCGGCTTCGGTGGCTTGTAGACGAGCTAGAGATGACCTTGCGGTGGTTGGATGGAGACATGGAGCCCTGGGTCATCTGGCTGATCGCCGCCGGCGTGCTCGCTGGGGCCGAGTTGCTCACGCTCGACTTCGTATTGCTGATGCTCGCCGGTGGCGCCCTGGGCGGCATGACCGCAGCCGCGGCCGGATTGCCGGTGGGTCTGCAGCTGGCCGCCTTCGTCGTCGTGGCGCTCGGGTTGCTCGTCTTCGTACGGCCCTTCGCAAAGCGGCAGCTCATGTCGCGGACGCCGCAGCAGATCGATGGTGCCGAGACCTACGTGGGCAAGGTCGCAGTCGTCACCCAACGGGTCGACCACATGGATGGCCGCATCCGGTTCGGTGCCGACGACTGGAGCGCGGTGTCGCAATCTCGCGGCGAGGCGTTCGAGGTGGGTAGCACCGTCAGAGTCATGCAGATCCGTGGGGCCACAGCGGTCGTCGCGGAATCGCACGAGTAGTTCGTCGCTGGGAGGGAACCCGTCGTGGAGCTGATCATCGCACTGGCGGTCATCGCCATCATCGTCATCATCGTCGTGGCTCGGAGCATCAAGATCGTCCCGCAGGCGCAGGCGGCCGTCGTGGAACGGCTGGGCCGATACAGTCGGACGCTGTCGCCCGGACTTGCCCTGCTGGTTCCCTTCGTCGACCGCGTACGAGCCACGATCGACCTGCGCGAGCAGGTGATCTCATTCCCGCCACAGCCGGTGATCACGGCCGACAACCTCCAGGTCGGCATCGACACTGTCGTCTATTTCCAGGTAACGGATCCGCGGCTGGCCGTCTACGGGATCGCCAACTACATCCACGGCATGGAACAGCTCACGACCACGACGCTTCGTAACGTCGTCGGTGGGTTGAACCTCGAAGGCGCGCTGACCGGTCGGGACGGGATCAACTCCCAACTCCGTACGGTGCTCGACGGCACCACTGGCCCGTGGGGCCTGCGGGTGGCGCGGGTCGAGATCAAGGCGATCGAGCCGCCGCTGTCCATCCAGGACTCGATGGAGAAGCAGATGCGCGCTGACCGGGACAAGCGCGCGGTGATCCTGACCGCCGAGGGTCAGCGGGAGTCCTCGATCAAGATGGCGGAGGGCCAGAAGTTCGCCCAGATCCTGTCCGCCGAGGGACAGAAGCAGGCCGCGATCCTGGGTGCTGAGGCCGAACGACAGAGCCAGATCCTGCGCGCGGAGGGCGAGCGGGCAGCTCAGTTCCTGACCGCCCAGGGCCAGGCCAAGGCCATCGAGACGGTCTTCGAGGCAATTCACCGCGGCAAGCCGGACTCGGGCCTGCTTGCCTACCAGTACCTGCAAACACTCCCGCAGATCGCCCAGGGCGATGCGAACAAGATGTGGATCGTTCCGAGTGAGTTCAGCCGGGCCCTCGACGGCCTGGCCACGCTGGCGGGTGGAGCTTCCGAGAAGAAGTCCTGGATGGACGTCGAGGGCAGCGGCGACGGGCATGCCGGACCAGCGCAGAAGATCGACACCGAAGGATGGTTCGACTCCAACCTTCCGCCGGCCGCCGAGCAGCCCGAGGCCAAGGTCGAGCTCAGCAAGTCCATCGACGCCGGCGTCCCCATCCCACCGATGCGGACCGCAGGGAGCAATTCAGATCCGGCCGGACCACTGCCGACACCTTCCGGGGCACCAACCGGCCTCGCGCCGACCGATCCTGGCCACCCCGGATCGGTGCCGCCCGCAAACCCTGGCGGCCCGGGTGCACCAGGTTACGACGCGCCCCAGTACTGGCCACCCCCCGGACAGCCGGGTCAGCAGTAGCCTGCATTCATGCGGTCTATTTGGCGGGGCGCGGTCTCTTTCGGCCTGGTGAGTATCGGTGTGCGCATGTACTCCGCGACCGAGGACAAGGACGTGCGCTTCCACCAGGTCCATCGCGAGGACGGCGGACGGATCAAGTACAAGCGGGTCTGCTCGATCGACGGCGAGGAGGTGGCCTACGCCGACATCGCCAAGGGCTTCGAGCTGCCCGACGGTCAGTTGGTCATCCTGACCGACGAGGACCTCGACGACATGCCGTTGGGCACCAAGCACTCGATCGACGTGATCGAGTTCGTTCCCGGCGAGCAGATCGACCCGATCCTCTACGAGAAGACCTACTACCTCGAGCCGGACGCCGGACCCGCCGTACGCCCGTACGTGCTGCTGCGCGAGGCGTTGGAGAAGTCCGGGCGGATGGCGTTGACCAAGATCGCCATCCGGCAGCGTGAGGCACTGGCCGCCATCCGTGTTCGCGACGGTGTCCTGGTGTTGCACACCATGCGCTGGCCGGACGAGATCCGGGATGCGGAGTTCGGCTTCCTGGACGAGGACATTGCCGTACGGCCGCAGGAGTTGAAGATGGCCGAGTCACTGGTCGAGTCGATGGTCGCCGATTTTGACCCCGAGGAGTTCAGCGACGACTACCGGGAGGCGATGACCGCACTGATCGAGAGCAAGCAGGCCGGTGGAGAGGTGCACACTCCAGAGCCTGAGGTCGAGGAGGACGGCGGCGGCCAGGTCGTCGATCTGATGAGCGCACTGCGGGCCAGCGTCGCCAGGGCCAAGGGCAATCCAGCGCCGGCGAAGTCGACCAGCTCCAACCGCAGCAAGGACAGCGACGACGAGAACGCCGGCGCATCCCGGCCGGCGGCGAAGAAGACCACGGCAAAGACCTCGTCCAGGACGACCGCGAAGAAGACGACCGCCAAGAAGGCCGCCGCCAAGTCCGCTCCGACGAAGAAGGCGACCGCCAAGAAGGCCGCGCCCAAGGCTGCGGGGAAGAAGGCCCCTGCCAAGAAGGCAGCCGCGACCACCCAGCGACGGCGTTCGGCCTAGCCAGCCACCCGCACATGCCCTCGCCGGATCGGCTGGCGACCTATCGCCGCAAGCGACGGCCCGACCGCACGCCGGAACCGATCCCCGACCGGCACGACGACACCGGGAAGCACGGATCACTGTTCGTGATCCAGGAACACCACGCGCGGCGGCTGCACTGGGACCTGCGCTTGGAGCGCGACGGGGTGCTGGCCTCGTGGGCGGTTCCACGCGGCCTGCCCCCCGTACCCGGTGAATCCCGACTCGCCGTGCACACCGAAGACCACCCGATGGAGTACCTGACCTTCTCTGGCGAGATTCCGGCGGGCGAGTACGGCGGAGGCACGATGACCGTCTTCGACACCGGTACCTATGTGACCGAGAAGTGGGACGCGCGGCACGTGATCGTCGACCTGTCCGGCGAGAAGATCACCGGCCGGTACGCGTTGTTCCCGGTCGAAGGGGACAAGCAGTGGAACATCCGCCGCCTGGATCCACCCAGTGACCCCGACTACGTCGCGGTCCCGGACCGGATCGAACCGATGATGGCGGTCCCCGGCACGCTCCCGCACGCTCGTGAAGACAGCACGTGGGCCTACGAGATGAAGTGGGACGGCGTCCGGGCGATCGGCACGGTCAACGGGACCGCGCTGACCCTGCGCTCACGCAAGGGCGGCGACATCACCTCCACCTACCCCGAGCTGGGCGGACTGGGGATCGCTCTGGGCGCTCTCGACGTGGTGCTGGACGGTGAGGTCGTCCGGCTGGGCGCGGATGGACGGCCGGACTTCGGCGCATTGCAGCACCGGATGCATGTCGCGGACTCGACTCGAGCGAAGAAGCTCGGGGAGTCGGCACCGGTGACGTACCTTATCTTCGACCTGCTGTACGCCGCCGGTCGATCGGCGCTGGATCTGCCGTACGAGCAGCGCCGGGCCTTGTTGGCAGATGTCGTACCGGCGGGGTCTCGCTGGCAGGTGACCCCGTGGTGGTCCGGAGGGGGTGCTGACGTGCTGGCTGCCAGCCGGGAGTACCAGCTCGAAGGCATCCTGGCCAAGAAGCTGGACTCGCCCTACCGGCCGGGGCAGCGAAGCCCGTTGTGGCGCAAGGTGAAAAACGTTCGCACGCAGTCAGGGGTGATCGGCGGCTGGCTACCGGGCGCGGGACGTCGGGCCGGGGGCGTCGGGTCGATCCTGCTGGGGATCCCGGAAGGGGACAGCCTCCGGTTCATCGGCAGCGTGGGCACCGGTCTCACCGACCAGATGCTCGACGACCTGGGTCAGGTACTGCGCCGGCACAGTCGCCGGACTTCGCCCTTCAGCGAGGTGATCCCCCCCACGGCTGGCAAGAAGCCACAGTGGGTGGAACCGGTGCTCGTCGGCGAGGCAGGCTACGCCGAGTGGGGCTCCTCAGGGCGGTTGCGCCATCCGGTCTGGCGCGGTCTGCGCGATGACATGACCCCCGAGGACGTGGTGGACGAGTCGGAGTGATCGAGACCTCGGTCTGGCTGATGTCGTAGGTAAGCAGGTAACAAGCCCCGCGAGTCCTCGGTCAACCTGCGACATCAATCAGGCCCTGGCCACATGTCGCAGGAAAGCCGGTAGCTCGCGTGGCGTTTTGCCTGCAGACCTGCGACATCTGTCCGGCAGTTTCTTGCGTCCCGGCAGAATGCGAACCATGGCCGGTGAGAAGGTGCGGGTTCGGGTGGGGGAGCGCACCCTCGGCGTGACCAACCTCCAGAAGATCCTCTACCCCGAGATCGGCTGGACCAAGGCCGATGTGATCGACTACTACGCAAACGTCGGACCGACGATGCTTCCCTACGTCAAGGGACGACCGGTGACGTTCAAGCGATATCCCGACGGCGTGGAAGGCCAGTCGTTCTTCGAGAAGAACACCGCGCGTAATGCCCCGGAGTGGCTCACCCACGCTGTCCTGCCGGCCACCCGCAGCACTAAGGACCGCACCGAACTGGACTACGCGATCCTGAACGACCTGCCGAGCATCGTGTGGGCAGCCAACCTGGCGGCGCTGGAACTGCATGTCCCCCAATGGCGGGTGGGTACCAAGAAGCAAGCGCTGTCGCCGGACCTTATGGTTTTTGACCTGGATCCGGGGCCGCCGGCGACCATCGTGGAGTGCACCCAGGTCGCGCTACTCGTCCGTGCGGTACTGGCCGAGGACGGGCTCGCGGCCTACCCGAAGACGTCCGGCTCCAAGGGAATGCAGCTCTATGTCGGAGTCAAGGTCCGCGACCCGGAACGTACGAGCAGCTACGCCAAGGCGCTGGCCGAGCGGCTGGCCGCCGAGCATCCGGATCTGATCGTCTCGCAGATGGCCAAGAACCTGCGGCCGGACAAGGTCTTCATCGACTGGAGCCAGAACAATCCGGCCAAGACGACTGTGGCTCCGTACTCCCTGCGCGCCCGTCCCGAACCCACGGTGTCCACACCGATCACCTGGGACGAGGTCGACAGCTGCCAGTCCGCCTCAGACCTGCGGTTCCTGGCCTCCGACGTCCTGGCCAGAGTCGAGGAACACGGCGACCTCTTCGAGGGCTTGCTTACCGAGAAGTCCGCGCTGCCCTGACCCGACGGCTTTCGCGCTGCTCTAGCCAGGTCGACTGCCCCGCTGCTAGCGTCCGGCCACTGGCTCGGCCGGTGTGCTGGCGAAGAGCCGTTCCGCTCTGAAGGGGTACTTCATGCGCGCTCGCCAGTTGTCCACTCGCGTCGTCACGATCTTGGCCATCTGCGCCGCGGTCGTCTTCGGACTGCTCACGTCACCCGCGCTTGCGTCGCCGGATACGGAGGGCCCGGCAATCGATGCGCTACAGGTCCGGCAGGCACTGACGCCGATGGGCTCCGGCTCGTTGCGCGAGATTGCGGCACGGCATGCCGGCGAACGAGCGGTCGTCCTGACGAATGGTCCAGAGATCCCAGGGCCTAAGCGGCCCAACGCAATACCGGACACTCGCGTGTCCCCCGCCCTTGCACCGAATCCAGCGACTACTCCGACAGCCGGCCCCGAGGCAGGAATGCTGGGCTTCGGTGCCCTCACCCACGCCGATAGTCGGTTCGCCAACAACGGCAATCAGTTCAGTGGTGAGCCACCGGATCAGGCGCTGTGCGTCGGCAGCGGATTCACCTTCGAAATGGTGAACCAGGTAGTTACGGTCTACAACTCGACCGGTGCGCAGCTAGTGCCTGAGGCCACCATCAACGAGTTCTACGGCCTGGAACCGAACATCACCCGCACTGACCCGCCGTCGTTCGGGCCGTTCGTGTTCGACCCGGTGTGCTTGTACGACGCTCAGTTGAAGCGGTGGTTCGTCGTCAACACCGGGCTGGATCAGGATCCGGTCACCGGGGCGTTCACCGGCGGATCACGCCTCTATCTTGCGGTCAGCGCCACCAGCGACCCGACCGGTACCTTCGCGTACTTCAGTCTGAACACAACGCGCGGCGATCAGACGGACGAGGGTTGCCCGTGCTTCGACGACTTCCCGCACATCGGCGCCGACGCGAACGGCTTCTTTGTCTCGACCAACCGGTTCTCGCTGTTCGGAACCGAGTTCAACGGTGCAAAGATCCACGCTGTGTCCAAGCGGGCGCTGGCCAGGGCGGCCGACGGCAGCGGTGGCGCACCCCAGGTCGTGAGCATCAACGCCGGCCCGGTCAACGGCAATCCATCCTTTACGGTGCAGCCGGCGACCGTGCCCCCTGGGGGTCAGTTCCAGGGGCGCGAGTACTTCCTGTCGACGCTGAACTTCGACACGCTGTCGGAGCAGAGCATCGCGGTGTGGGCCCTGGCGAACACCGCGTCCTTGAGCACCGCAAACCCCGATCTGCGGTTGACCCGAAGGGTCATCTCCAGTCTGGAGTACACGTTTGCTCCGGACGTCCAGCAGAAGCCTGGCCCGGCGCCGCTGGCTGAGTCCGTTGGCGAGCGATTGAACCGGCTCGACAACGGCGCAAGTAGCAACATGCAGGAGGTCACCTTCGCTGCCGGGAAGCTGTGGGCGACCGTGGGGACCGGAATCGGGGCGGTCGGCCAGCAGAAGCGGTCCGGTGTCCTGTGGCTCCAGGTGGCGCCGACCTTCAACAACGGCCAGGTGGGCGGGTCGGTTGTGCGGCAAGGCTACGTGACCGTCGCCACCAACAGCCTGATGTATCCGACGGTTGGTGTGAACGCCGCCGGTGTCGGCGCGATCGTCATGAGCTTGGCCGGACCCACGGTCTACCCAAGTCCGTCCTTCATCTCGATCGACGGGTCGGGCACCCAAGGTCCCGTGCGGGTCCCGGAGGTCGGCGCCGGTCCGGAGGACGGGTTCACTTGCTACCGCGCCTTCGTCGGCGATCGAAGTCGAGGTTGTCGGTGGGGTGACTATTCAGAGGCCGTCGCTGACGAGAACGGCGACATCTGGATGGCGACTGAGTGGATCCCGAACACCGCGCGAACCGAGTTGGCGAACTGGGGTACCTACGTCATGCGGGTGAATCGCTAGGTTCGCATGAGCGGCCACCGCTGATCGGACAGGAAGCGTCGTCTCATACGAGCACGATGATCAGAACGATGACTGCGATGACTACGGCGATGATGGCCAGCGTGCGTGTGTTCACGGTGCCTCCCTCTCGAGATTTGTGTGCGGACGAGGGACTGTATCGGTCGGCCGTCGGACTCGGTCAGCTAAGCGTGAAGAGACATCACAACGGTGTCCGAGGGGGTGTCTGAGTTCAGGACATCGTTCACACCTGTCTCGGGACATCGTTCACACCTGAGCCAAGGGGTGAGCGATGGGAATGTCAGAGCTGGTGGTCACCGCCGTGCTGGTCGAGGGGCGGAGTAAGAGCGAGGTCGCGCGGGAGTAAGGGGTCTCCCGGCGCTGGGTGATCACCCTGGTTCAGCGTTACCTCGCCGAGGGCGATGCTGGCTTGGCGCCGCGTTCACGGCGGCCGCACAGCAGCCCGGGGCGCACCGCCGATGAGATCGAAGACGAGATCGTCAGAATCCGTAAGGAACTCGATCGGGCCGGGCATGAGGCCGGCGCTGCCACGATCGCCTGTCACCTTGATCGGCGCCACGGCACCAGCCCCGCGGTGTCCACGATTTGGCGGATCCTGTCCGCCCGTGGGT
>JALZDV010000306.1 GCA_030862345.1 Actinomycetota bacterium
GGACCGCCTGTACCTCCAGGATCAGATCCCCGACGAGGCGCTCGATGCCGAGTTCCCGCCCTACTACCGGCCTCCCGAGGGCTCCACCGAGTACGAGTACCTGATGGAGCGCCGTCGGGCCTTGGGCGGGCCCCTGCCGTGCCGCCGCTACCAGGCCAAGGCCCTGCCCGCCCCGAAGGACGGGACCTTCGCCGACCTGCTGTCGGGCTCCGGGGGACAGGCGGTGTCCACCACCATGGGCTTCGCCCGCCTCATGCGCAACCTCATGCGGGACGAGGGGATCGGACCACGGGTGGTCCCGATCATCCCCGACGAGGCCCGCACCTTCGGGATGGATTCGCTGTTCCCCATCCAGAAGATCTACTCGCCGCACGGTCAGACCTACACCTCGGTCGATCAGGACCTGATGTTGTCCTACAAGGAGTCCGAGACCGGTCAGATCCTGCACGAGGGCATCAACGAGGCGGGTTCCACGGCCTCGTTCACCGCCGCCGGATCCGCGTACGCCACGCACGGCGAGGCCATGATCCCGATCTACATCTTCTACTCGATGTTCGGGTTCCAGCGCACCGGCGACAGTTTTTGGGCTGCCGCGGACCAGTTGAGTCGGGGGTTCGTGCTGGGGGCGACCGCGGGCCGTACGACGCTCAACGGGGAGGGTCTGCAGCACGAGGACGGGCACTCGATGCTGATCGCAGCCACAAACCCGGCGGTGGTCTCCTACGACCCGGCGTTCGGCTTCGAACTGGGCCACATCGTGCGCGACGGTCTGCTGCGGATGACCGGCGAAGACCCGGCCGATCGCTCGCCGGACGTCTTCTACTACCTGACGTTGTACAACGAGCCCTACGTGCAACCAGCCGAACCCGACGGCGTCGATGTAGCCGGCATTCTGGCTGGGCTGTATCGGTATGCGCCTGCCTCCGACCAGGATTCGGGCCCGCGGGCGCAGATCCTGGCCTCCGGGGTGGGTGTCCCGTGGGCGGTGCGCGCGCAGGCATTGCTCGCCGAGCACTGGAATGTCTCGGCTGACGTCTGGTCGGTCACGTCATGGACCGAACTGCGGCGGCAGGCCCAGGAAACCGAGGACTGGAACCTCCTGCACCCCGACGAGACGCCGCGCACCCCGTACGTGGCGGAGCGGCTGGTAAATGCGCCGGGCCCGATCGTCGCGGTGTCGGACTGGATGCGGGCCGTACCCGATCTGCTGGCCCCCTATCTGGCCGGTGAGCCCGGCAGATACGCCTCGCTGGGCACCGACGGATTCGGGCTGTCAGACACCCGGCCGGCTCTTCGCCGGTACTTCCGGGTGGACGCCGAATCGATCACGGTGCGAACCCTCGCCTCGCTGGTGATCCGCGGCGAAGTGCCGCCCGAGGTCGTGGGACAGGCAATCGAGAAATACCACCTCGAGGACCCGAGCGCGGCCAAGAACGTCTTCTCCGAGGAGGGCGGCGGCGAGTAGCAATTCGACTCAGGGGATCCCTGCTACGTACCTATCGTTGCAGGGTGCCCCTGAGTCACTGGGATCTGCGGAGGGCGGCGAGGGCGACCGCGGCGTAGGTCGCCACCCCGGTCGGGAGCGCCGCCTCGTCGAAGACGACCAGGTTCGAGTGGTTGGGCGGGGCGGCATCCGGCTCGAGGTCGGGTGGACAAGCGCCCAGGAAGGCCATGGCGCCGGGAACCTCCTCGAGCACGTACGACCAGTCCTCGGCTCCCATGATCGGAAATTCCATCGGCGGCACCCGCTCGGGGTTCAGCAACCCCTGCGCCACATCACGGACCGTGCTGGCAACGGTCGCGTCGTTGACCGTCACCGGGTAGCCGGGGGTGAGCTCGACCGTCACGCCCAGGTCGTGCGCTGCGGCGATCCCCTCGGCGATGCGGCGGACGTGTTCGCGTACCGCTGCCCTGGTGCCGGCCGACAGGGTCCGCATCGTCCCGCGCAAGGTGGCGGTCGGGGGGATGATGTTGTGCGTCGTCCCCGCTGCGAACGTGCCGATGGTGACCACCGCCGGGTCGAAGACATCCACGCGTCGCGTCACCATGGTCTGCAGTGCCAGCGCGATCTCGCAGGCGCCCGGGATCGGGTCATTCGCGTGATGCGGGGCTGAGGCGTGCCCGCCCCGACCCGACACCGTGATCTCGATCCGGTCCTCCGAGGCCAGGAAGGGACCGCTCCGGGTGTGTACCGTGCCGCTCTCGAAGGTCGAGGAAATATGGAGCGCGAAAGCAGCACTGACGGGTGCGTCGGCGACGGTGGTGAGCAGGCCCTCCTCCAGCATGTACCGGGCGCCGTGAAAGCCCTCCTCCCCCGGCTGGAACATGAAGATCACCCGCCCCGCGATCTCGTTCTGCCGGGACGCCAGGATCCGCGCCGCACTCGCGAGCATCGCGACGTGGGTGTCGTGACCACACGCGTGCATCGCGCCCGGGATCTCTGAGCTGAAGTCCAGACCGGTGTCCTCGGTGAGTGGCAGCGCGTCCATGTCGCCGCGCAACAGGTAGGTGGGCCCTTGGTGCGCGCCCTCGAGTACGGCGACCACCGAGCTCACCGACGTCCCGGTCCGCACGTCCAGGTCCAGGTCGGCCAACTCGCCGAGGATCGCCGCCTGGGTCTCGGGCAGCTGGAGCCCGAGTTCCGGCCGGCGGTGCAGCCGGCGTCGGAAGTCGACCGTCCGGTCCTGCAGGTGCTCGGCCTCGGTCAGCAGATTCGATTGGCTGTCCATGGATTGGAGTATGCCGGTCGCCCGGATCAGTTGGGTCCGCTCGCCGGGTCCGGCCGGACGCGCCCCGGCACGTCAGCGGGCCCACCCGGGTATAAGCCGAAAACTGTCATCGAGACGAGCACGACCACCGCGCCGAGGACCATTCCGGCGACCACGTCGGACAGGTAGTGCACGCCCAGGGCGATCCGGGTCCAGGCCACGCACAGCGTCAACACGGCCAGGCCGCCGACCAGCCAGAGCCGCCAACGGCGCGCCAAAACCGGCCACAGGACCACCAGCAGGATGCCGGCCAACGCCGCGGCACCCGAGGAGTGCCCGCTCGGGAAGGACAGCCCATCGGCGGCCACCAGCGGATCATCGGCGGTCGGCCGGACCCGCCCGACCAGTTCCTTCAGCAGGGTGGTCAGCGGACCAACCACGAGTGCGGCAAACACAACGAAGCCGGCGACTCGAGGCCAGCCTCGGATGGCGAGCAGGATCGCAACCGGCGCCAGCACGACGAATCGGAACACCGTCAGGCCCGGGGCCGTCAAGACCTGCAGGACATCGACCGCTGCGCTACCGCCTCCCCGGTAGCGCAGCGCCGAACTGACCTGAAGATCGATGTCGAGCACTGCGCGTACGTCCTGGCCAACCAGTACGCCGAGAAAAGTGAAGACGGCGGCCAGCCCGGCGGCAGTGATCAGCAGCGGCCGCATGGCCGCATCTTCCTCCGAGGCCGCATCGTCCTCCGAAGCCGCATCGTCCTCTGAAGCCGCAACGTCGTATGGAAGCCGCATGCTCCGAGGTCCGTGCTGGTGGCTCGCATCCGGTCCGGTGGCAGGCTGCAGCCGTGAGCGTTTCACGTCCCGATGAGGCAGCGATGATCACGACCCTGCGCCGGGTAGAGCGCTCAGCCGGTGCGCTGGCGACCCAGAGTGTGTCGCGGATGGACGAGGTGCTGCCCTGGTTCCGCTCCATGCCGGCAGACCGCCGGTCGTGGGTGAGCCTGGTGGCCCAGGCCGGCGTCGCGTCGCTGGTCGAGTGGATGCGCGATCAAGAGGTGCCACCCAGGTTGACCGGCGAAGTCTTCGGAACTGCTCCCCGTGAACTGGCCCGCGTGGTGAGTCTCAAACAAACCGTCGATCTCATCCGAGTCGTGGTCGGCGTCGTCGAATCGCGGATCGAGTCGCTGGCCGAACCCGGAACCGAAACCGAACTGCGCGAAGGGATTCTGCGCTACAGCCGGGAGGTGGCCTTTGCGGCCGCCCAGATCTATGCCAGCTACGCCGAGAGCCGGGGCGCCTGGGACGCCCGATTGGAAGCTCTCGCGATCGACAGCCTGCTGCGCGGCGAACCGGCGCAGACCCTGGCCAGCCAAGCCGCCGCGCTCGGCTGGTCCGGCGCCGGACAGGTAATGGTCATGATCGGGGCCGCCCCCGCGCAGGACCGTGAGCAGGTGCACCGTTCCGTCACCCGGGCAGGACATCGCCGTGGCTTGAAGGTCCTCGCCGGTGTGCACGAGGAAGATCTCGTCGTCGTCCTCGCCTCCTCGGAGGACCCGACCAGGCATGCAGTTGCTCTTGCCGAGCAGTTCGGGCCGGGGGCGGTCGTGCTCGGTCCCGTGGTGGCCTCCTTCGGGGACCTGGGCGGCTCGGCGGCCGCGGCACAGAGCGCCCTTGCCGTCGCCGCCGCCT
>JALZDV010000327.1 GCA_030862345.1 Actinomycetota bacterium
GGCCTGCCGGCCGGTAGGCGCAGATGAGGACACCGGTCCCGGTTGTGGTGTCGATACCAGCTCGAGCGGGCGAGCCTGACCGTCGTCGGGGAACACCCGCTTGCCGCCGCCGAGCAGGATCGGCTCAATCATCAGCCGGTACTCGTCGACGAGGTCGTGTTCGATCAGCTGCGCAGCGAGCGACGCGCTGCCCATGACCTGCAGTGCCTTGCCGTCCCGTGCTCGCAGCTCGCGCACAGCGCCGATCGCGTCGGCGGCGGGTAGAAGGGTCGAGCCGGACCAGGTGAGGTCGTCCCTGGCTGAGCGTGCGGGATGCCACATACTTGGGGATCCCGTTCATGCGGTCGGCGAACGGGTCGCCAGTGCGGCCAGGCCAGGCAACGGCCATCGCCTGCCAGGTGCGCCGGCCGAACAGCAGCGCCTCCGTTGTCGACATGACCTCGTCGATCACCGAGGCCATGGCCTCCGGGTCGAAGTACGGCATCGACCAGCCGCCGTGGGCGAACCCGCCGTCGGAGTCCTCCTCCCGGCCGCCGGGCGCTTGCACGACGCCGTCCAGGCTCATGAAGTCACTGAGGATGATCTGCATCGCTACTCCTTGGTCGGGCGGCCCTTGCGCTGGCCGGTCAAGTAGTAGACCCGGCCCGCGCGGCAAAGTCATCGCCCCGCTCCAATGCCGCATCGGAACCCAATGGGACGCTACCTGACCTGGGGGCGCGACCCCCTGGTCCTGCCGCCCGCCCGTAGGCTTGCGGCATGTCATCGGTACCCGGAGCGGAGGTCTCTTCGGACGTAGCGTTCGACGCAGCAGTCACTCGGCGAATCCTGGACGCAGCCTGCCGGGAGCAGGGCCTGAGCAGCATTGGTGCCGAGCTCATGCGCCTGGGTGAGAACGCGATCTACCGGCTCCGTGATGACCCAATCGTAGCGCGCATCGCCCGTCACGCCGATTCCTCCCGGAAAGAGGTGGACGTCGCCCGATGGCTTGCCCAGTACGATTTCCCAGCGGTACGGCTCTTCGAAGAGCTCCCTCAGCTCGTGGTTGTCGATGGCCACGTTATCACTTGGTGGCAACTCATCGAGAGGGGTTCTCAACCGCCAGAGTTCGTCGAGCTCGCAGCCATGCTTCGCCAGTTGCATGACGTGCCGGCGCCAACGTCCTTTGAGCTTCCTCCGTTCACGCCGATGAGTCGGGTAGCCGGACGTCTGGACAGTGTTCCCCAAGCGGTCACCGAGCCCGACCGCGGCTACCTGCGGTATCTGTATGAACGGCTGCAGAAGGAGTATGCTGCGTTAACCTTTGAACTTCGACCTGGTCCGATCCACGGGGACGCCCACATTGGGAACCTCATGCGTGACCGAGACGGCGTGGTCCGGTTGATTGATTTCGAGGTATTTGCGTGGGGCCCACGCGAGTGGGATGCATGTATCTTCGGCGCCGCCTATCAGAATTTCGATTGGATTGATGGTGACGAATACCGGCGCTGCGCATCAACCTACGGCTGGGACCCCTTACAGTGGCAAGGATTCTCGGTCATCCGCGCGGTTCGAGAACTAAACATGACAACGTGGCTAGTGCAACGCAATGGCGAGTCGCGCGAGATTGACGACGAGATTGCCAAGCGCATCGCTGACCTACGCCGGGGCGACGCGGTCCGCCGATGGCGGCAGTTCTAGCTCTGGCAGGCGAGTGGAGACATACTCGTCGAACACGGCGACTTGCTTGTCAACCCCGTAAGGCAATAGCCGCCTGTGGAAGTCATGGATATACGTGATCACGCGCCGCGATCGTAGTTGCGCTGCTGTGTCCACCACGGTGTGGGCGATCTGCAACGCCTGCTCGAGGTCGCCTCGCTGCAAGTGCGCGGTGGCCAGGACAACCCGACAGAACGAGAGGCTGCGGACGTAGACGGTGTCCGATTCCTGTATTGACCGCTGTGCGTGCTCGCCCGCGAGTTGCGCCCGGCCGAGGTCACGGAAGCAGTGTGCCAACTCGGCATGTAACTCGGCAGCGTCGAAAAAGCGAATCCACTCTGGATCGTCATTCGGATTACCATGAGTAAGAGCATGCTCGGCGTGGTTAAGAGCCCGCGTACATTGGCCTTCATCACCCATCGCGGCGAGGGCTCGGGCTTCCATTGCATAGAACAGTGCCATAGAGGTCGGGGTTGCTTGACCGCGTGCTCCCTCGTGTGCAGCGCGTGCGAGCTCGACTGCTCGGTGATACTGGCCCAAATAATTCGCCTGATGACTCATCCCGGCGAGAATGCGCCCGCCCAGCGGGCGGTCACCGGCCTCCCGTGCCAGGTTAAGGGCCAGTGTCAGGAATCGTTGAGCGGCGCCATGGCTGCCGATGTCATACGCCGTCCAGCCGGCGAGCCGTGTCAGCGCGGCCACGGCACTGAGATAGTCGCGCCCGAGCGGCGAGGTCGAGGAGACCTGCCGGGCTAACGGCAGGGCCTCCGTGGCCAGGCACTGAGCCACTAGCAGACGCGAGCGGCCGCCGCCGTATTGGTAGTCCCAGTCCGCCAACATGCGGGTAGCACTACGCACGACCTCGATATCGACTGGCATCAGCCTGCAGCGCCGATCCGACCCTGGCGTGCAGGGATTTGGTTCCAATAGCCATCGCACCACGGCGGCCTGCCAAGCCTCCGACACTACGCCCAGGTTGGTCGGCGCGAGGGGATCATTAAGCACTTGGGCAGTGAGCTGACCCAGGGCATCCGCATTGTCGGTGAGAGTGACAAGACGATCCAGGTCGAGACGCTTCGGTGGAGGTGGCGGGACGGAAGCAAGCGGGGCTCCCTCAGCCTGTTCCTCTCGGGAGGCGGTCAACCCCGAAGCTACGAGCAGCTCGTCGAGACCGTGACCGTACAACTGTCGCATCACCCGACGAGTGCTCGGCGTTGCCCGCTCTCCAGACCGCTCGCCGGACGCAAGGCGTTGGAGGTGACGCACGCTCATCGTGGCCGGCTCATTCAGCTGCCGCGCGAGCTTCATAAACGCGTCGACCTGCTCCTCGTAGGTAGCCTCGCGCTCCCTAATCAGCTGCTCCAGGAGCGTGCGTGGCCGACGGTCCGCACACTGCCGGTCGCCTGGCACGGGCGTTCTCCCTCCTGGAAGGCCAACCGCGTGCTCTCACGGTACGCACCTGGACCGACGAAATGGATCCAGCTGTGCAGCTGACCCTGAGCCGAGCACGAGGCGATCAGAGCCGGCGGCAACGGACATGAGGTCGTCCTGAGGTCGCCCTGGGGACCTCCCGAGGTCGTGGTCTGGTCGTCGTTCCCTGCCTGAACGTCGACAACATGACCTTCACCTCTGATGACCAGAGAGGCTCCGCCGGCAGGCGCCGACGCCTCGAGGACCGATCTGGGCGCCCCGTCATGGACGAGCGGGCCCCAGCAGACCACGATCGCAAAACCAGTCCGTCCTCCGCACCGCGTTTCTACAGCGTCGCGCAGGTTGCCCGGATGTTTGGAACAGCACCAGTAACGCTGTACCGAGCGATCCGAGCCGGCGAGTTCCCCGCGATCCGTATCCGCGGTCGGCTGATCGTGCCGGCTGAGGCGATCGAGGCCATGGCGGAGGCCGCGGTTGCGGACCAGACCGTGGTCGACGCATCGGGTTGGGTGCGGCGCGAGGCGGTGCTGTGATGACCGCAACTGCGCCTCCGATCACCGTAGGGTGCGTCGACGCTGCGTTGGACCGGCTGCAGCAGCACCGTGAGCGGATCCTCGCCGAGGCACCCGGCCCGGTGCGGTCGACTCGGATGGCTGAGCTCTACGAGCAGGAGGCCCGCTGCTGGTCGGTGCTCTTCGAGCACACCCGCACCCGCGTGTACTGGCGCGCCGCCCTGGCCGCGGAGGTCCACGCCCGCCAGTCGGCGCGGCACTGGCGCCGCCGCGCCACCGCCGAAACC
>JALZDV010000331.1 GCA_030862345.1 Actinomycetota bacterium
TGGCGGCGCGCCGCGCCGAACGCAGCGCGGCATCGGTGAAGGACAGCCGGTCGACCAAGGACCAGGCCAGCGTCTCGCTGGACAACGCCAGCCGCAGAGTGTCGATCGTCGCAGAGAGAAACAGGCGCTCGTCTGGGCGCAGGTCCGGTGATGCCTCAACGAACCGGCCGTGTGCCTCCAGCCCCGCTTCGGTCCATGAGTCCGGCGGGCTGATGCCGAGCTGTCGAAACTGCTCCTCGGCGACCCTGCGGGCACGGGACCGGTCGTCCACCGACCTGCCACCCGTGCGCCGGGAGCGGGTATACCAGATGGAGGGGAAGAACCTGCCGACATCGCTATAGCGCAGGTTCACATGAATCGCCTGCTGCCCGAGTCCCTCGTCGTGGAGTCGGACCCGCACTGCCTCGACCAGCTCGGCCGGGGTCACGCTCGCCGCCTCCGGACCCCATCGGTGGCTCGAGCCGACCCGCGGGCCCGGTCCGTGGGTGAGCACATGCGTCATTGCCGCGACGAACGCGCCCTCCTGGGCGGGCTCGGATCGCGCGGACGCGATCACAGTCACCGTCTGGAGCTCCCGCGCCGGCGCCCCCACCTGCTTCCGGAGCTCCTCGGCCTCCGAGACAATGTCCCCCAGACCCTCGCCCGACCAGCAACAGTCCAAGATGCAGACGATGGTCATGGCCGGGCAGGCGCGCAACCAGCCGGCGAGCTGGCGTGTCAGGATCGAGTTGCGGGTCAACAGCAGCTGATGGCTACCGTCGCCAGTCACGCCATGACCCGCCCAATAAATGACCACCGTGTCGCTCGGATCAAGCGTCCGGAGCCGAACGTCGAGGAGTTGCACGACCGCGTCGTGGTCCCAGTTCCCGGTGTCCCTGTCGTACTCGTCCCCGACCTGCGGGTCTGGGAAGTTGTCCCGCACGTACGCTGACAGCACTTCGATGGCGCCAGCGATTCCGGTCAATGCGGGCTCACCCGGCCGGTCCGTGATACCGATCGGAAAGAACCAGGTCTTTCCTGCCATCTCGGTCCTCAGCTCCCGTCATAGACGACGAGTCCATCCGCGAGGTCGTCGACGTCGCGCGCCCTCGTGTTTCCCCGGTCTACCCGCAGGCGGTAGAGCCCGGGCGGTAACCCCTCGACCGACGCGCGGTACGTGTCCCCCGCGCGACTCGCGTAGTAGGCGCGGGTCATCCGCAGTGCGGGCTCCTGCGGTTCGACAGACAGGGCGAGGTTCAGTTCGGGTACACGGCCGCCCGGACCGACGATGGGCCGCAGCTCGACGTCGAATGCCTGTCCCGCCAGCACTTCCGCGGGCGCGCGCATCGACAGGTGGATCGGCGGCGCCATCAGCCTTCCAGTGTGCCGCAGCGTCACCCGCAGTTCCTCCCGCAACGCCTTACCGTTCGGCATCGACGCGTGTCTCCCGCCCGCACCCTTCGCCGCGCCCACCTGCGACCAGTGCGGGGGGACCCCCGAGTCGCCTGGGACGACCCCGTCGCCCCCGTGGACGATCCCGTCGATGGTCTCGACGGCCACAAGCCCAGCGTTACCAAGGACGGTGGCGACGGGTGTTGGTTGCTCGGCACCCCGGAAGCAGACCAGCTCGTATTCTGACGCGTGCTGAGCCGGGGCCGCAGCTGCCAGGTCGGTATGCAGCTTCAAGCCGCGACCGATGCGTTCCTGGACATCATCCAACTCCGCCGGGCACAGCGCGGCAATTCGCGCTGTAACGTCGCCGCTGGTGAGGGGCTTGCGTTGCGAGCCGTCAAGGTGCACACACGAGTAGGTGGGCAGTAGTTCATATAGCGACGGAAACGATAGCACCATCTCAGTCAGGTCAATGCCGAGATGGCGAGGAAGCCGAACGCCGTTCGCGACGGCGTCCAGCGCGAGAATCGAGCCTTTGTGAGGCGTCCCAATGGTCACGATGCTGCTGACGAGGTCGGCGCCGGCCGCTCTATCCACACACCACCTGGCAACGAGTCCGCCCATCGAGTGGCAGATCAAGATTGCCTTCAGCTCTTTACGTCCGGACTGCCGGCGGTACTTGTCGATTTCGGCGTCCAGGAACGTGGTGAGCCGCTCGCCGTTGACCCGGCACGAAAGGCGCCAGTCGTACGCAAAATCCACTAGCTGCCCCTCGGTCAGCTCGAGGTCGCGCCTGAGGTTGCGGCGGAGCCCGTCGTAGAAGTCCATCGCGAGTAGCCCAGGGATGGCGGTGAGACCTGTGATGAGGCCGCTCGGACTCACCCCGTCATTCGGGCAGTCGGGGACCACGTCGGCCGGGATGGCCAGGCCAGATCTGACTGTTCTGCCGAAGTTGAGAAGATTTATCAGCAGGCGCCCCATCGTCGTCCCCCAGACCTCCGTCCCGTCCTTCTCCAGGCGGCTTCCCATGATTCCCGGTACGACGACGACCAAGTCGGTGACCGCACGCCCCTTGTACGTGGTCATCAGACTTCCTTCCGAATGCCGGACATGCTGGATGCCCGCCTGGGCCTCTGCCCGACTACCAGAGGCGTTACAGCGCGCCACTGCTCGGCGGCGGGAGCAGTGCTCCGGTTCGAGGCGACGCCAGCACGCCAATAGTAAGCGGTCCCGGCGGGAGACGATCCGTCCGCACCAGGCACTCGTGACGTGCCCCCGTGACCGGACACCGGTGGTGGGTCTCGTGTTCTCCCGAGCAGGGTTGCTGTGCCTCCTGATCCCTGGAGGGGCCTTGATCGCAACCGGTCGTAGCAATTGATCATGATATGATCGTCGGTGGAGCATTTCGACGAGGAGCCAGGCTTTCCGGGATCGGGTCGGAGGGGTCGGGTGGTGGTGCCTGTTAGGGGCGGCGGAGGTGCGAGTCAAGACCGAGACCCCTGTCCTGGGCGTCACAAAGTCGCTGTCGGCGCGCCAAACGGCCGCTCGAGCAACTTCATCGCGCCGTCGACCGCCAATAGCTGCACCATGGCTTGCCCGTACTGCTACGTCCCGTGCCGAAAAGGTTACGCAAAGCCGATTACGGTGTTCACCGACGACATCCACAAGACATCCGCTATGCGTGAGGATACGTGGGCGCTCGGCGGGGGCGTCGACCTCCTGAGCTGAGCGATGTCCGGGTCCGTCAACTGTTGCGGCAAGAAGAATTGCAGTTCCTGCACCGCCGGGGGCAACTGGTCCTTTCGCATCGGCAACCATGTCACCGGCAGGATCGCGGTCTGACTCCCCGACGAGTCCGACGGCCGACGGATGACGTTCCGTTGCCAGAAGGCGTCCCACTCCATGGCGCACCACGTGCTCTCCACATAACTCAAGGAGATGAGTGGAATGAACACATGACAGGTCCCCGCCGCCTCGAGCACCTCGGGGGCCCACCTCGTCCCGCCCACCATCGACCGGTCCATGAAGCCCGGGCCGACGCCGGTGGGGGATCCCAATAATTGGTCCACATGCATCGAGAGATCGTCGAAGAGGCGCACCACAGACCGGTTCACGTCGCGCGGGCCAGGCCGCGACGTCCTGATGGGCCGGGCCGGTGCGTAACTCAGAAAGAAGATAGGACCCCGCGAATTGCCGTCGTACCCGGGCGTCACGATGACAATTTCCTCGCCGAACTATCGCATCTCCCGCCGCGATCATACGTCTCCCCGAGTCCCCTCGGTGGCTCATCCCGTACGCCACCGGGACATCCAATCCACGGCGAAGTCCACCGCCGCGCGGAGCGGGAACCAGGAGGCCGTCGTCCGCCCCACCCGGCCGCGGTGGACGAACGGCGACCCGGCCGCCATCGCTACCCCGAGGCGACCTAGATCGCTGTCTTCGGCTTCGGCCGCCGTGAACTCGCGCAGTGTCCTCCGGCCGCCCTCGAGGACGTAGCACCGGAACAGGCGCCGCGGCGCCGGTGTCTGCAGCCGGTGCTCGGCCAGGTGGAAGCACGTGCAGCCTCCGTCGATTCCCTCCCCGAGCAGGAGCACGATCGCGTCGGCAATGTACAGCTTCGCTAGCGGCGACCGCTCCCCCAGATGGCAGTCGAGTGCATGGTCACGGGTCAGCTCGATCGCGGCGGGGCCAAGGGCGGTGAACGACGTCTGCGGGTGGTCGCTGCGAACCGCCTCCGGACGCCGACGGATGAATTCCGCGAAGGCTCCGACGTCCTGGGCGGGAGTAGCTAACCGGTCGAATCCCTCTATCTTTGCTTCCTCGGTCGCGATCTGCTCCGGGGTCATGCCGGCCGTGAGGCGCCGGAACCTGCGGGTGGTCATCGAGTTCCTCGCCGTGAAGGTCGGGACGACGATGGTGGACCGCGGGCCGAGCACGTCCTGCAGGGCCTCCGCCAGGGTCGACGGGCCGTTCGCGAGGGGACCCAGCCGGCGCAGTGAACTGTGGATCAGGTAGGTCGCGCCGACGGGCAGTCCGAGCATCGACAGGTCGGACCGGATCTCCGCCCGGCTCAAGGTCTTGGTGCGGCTGTCAACAACTGTCATCGAGTCACCGCCACCCTTCGACCCGGTCGCGCAGGCCCGTTAGCAGCAGCCGCCCGGAGTCGGACCAGCCGCGGTCGCGGTCCAGCACCTCGAGCGCGTCCGACAGCGCGTCCCGCTCCGTGACCACGGACATCTTCCGGTCCGCCGGCTGCCCGGCCCGGATCCGGGCCACTGCCAGCTCCAGCGCCGCCGCGCGCGCGAAGATGTCCGCGAGCCGGAGAACTCCCGCCCGTCCGGCATCGCCCGGCCACAGATCGGCTGGGGACGGCGGCTCCGGGTCGGCGAGGTCGCACACATCCTGGATCGCGGCGATGGTGAGCCGGGCGACCTGTCCCACCAGCAGCGAGCCCAGGACCGACGGCGCGGCGGGGGAAAGCGCCACGGCCCCGAACGCATTCCGCGTCGTGGTCGCCCTGGCCGCCCGGTACGGCGTGGGCCGGATCGGGGTGAGGGTCCTGAGCAGGGCGTCCATCCCCCTGGCGAGATCCGGGGCCTCGGCCCGGACCGTCGCCCAGGCGTGCGCGACGGCACCGCACCACTCATCGGCTACGCTCGCGGACAGGGGCGCGGCCACCGGGTGTGCGAAGCAGTCCCGGTCCGGATCCGTGTCGTCGAGCCGGATCTGCGCACTGTCGAAGGGTACGGTCCGCACCGGATGCCACCCCTCGACTGAGGACCCGGTCCCCCACACGACCCGGGCTGGCCCGTGGTCGGGATGCACGACGAACTCGCCGGGGTGGGACGAGACGGCGACGACGGCGAAACTCGCACTGTCGAGGGACATCGTTCCAATCCCCGGCAGGGACAGCGACCCGCGCCACAACGGGACGTCGAGCGAGGCCCCGACACCGGCCCGCACGGCCGCGGAGGCCGCCACCGACGCCAGCAGCCCGGCGCGGGTGTCCGATCCGGTTGGCCGCGTGGTCGTCAGGCTGCGGCGTGCCCGCACCCGGACGAAGGGATGGCTAAGCGCGGACCGGACCGCCGCGGGTGACCGCTCATCCAGCTCCGCGAGCAGCTCCCACGCCGTCCGCCCGGCGCCCTGGGTCACTCCGGCCGTGACCCTAGCCATCAGTGCCCGGTCGAGGGCATACTCCACCGCCGTCAGGTATCCCAGCGTGGCGTCGGTGGGACTCCCGCCGGCCAGATCGCACAGGACGACGTCTGGCAGACCCGACGGCGGCCCAACCTGCTCCGGCAGCGGCTGACTCCTCGTGACCATGCGCTGACGAGTGCGCAATTGACGGCTGCGCAGCTGCCGGTCCCGGACCCCGGTGATCATGTGGAGTAGATCGGAACAGTAGACTGAGGGGTTGGCGAATCCGTTCCTGCGGCCGAACCGATGCGCGAACAGCCCTCCGCCACAGGTGTCCACCACAGGGCAGGCCCGGCACGTCTGCGACAGCTCGCCGGCCTGTCGCTCGACGACACCGGCATGGGCCGCGACCTCGTCGACGGCGTGCAGCCGGACGTCGAGTCCGGTGCGTGGTGCATCCTCGGACACCGTCTTCAGCGAGTCGACCTGCTCCCAGCTACCGTCCGTCTCGATCACCGCGACGGCGACGGCGCCGGGACCGATGGCTTCGGTGCCACTGCTGGCACCCCGCTCGAGGGACAGCACTGAGTCGAAGATCCGGACCGGCACGCTCCGACCGTCGGCGGTCCACCGGTCGTAGATCGTCAGCAGCCAATCGGCATAAGCGGTGGGCAGCCCCTCCGGGCGCGGGGGCGGATGGTCCCAAGTCGCGTGCGGGAGGAGGAAATCGATTCGCGGCGGCTCCTCGCGCAGCAACGCCTCGTACACGTCGATCGGATCGTTCTCAATGTCGATCGTGCACAGAATGCCGCCATAGACGGCCCGGTACGGCGGTGTGCGGAGCAGTTCCAGCGCGCGCAGGACAAGGCTGTGCGAGCCGGTGCCGTTGGCGAACCGCCGGTGCCGGTCGTTGGCGAGCTGATCGCCGTCCAGCGAGATCCCGACCTTGACGTCCTGATCCGCGAGGAGTTCGCAGACGGCTGGGGTGAGCCGGACCCCGTTGGACTGCAGGTGCAGGGCGAGTTCGGCCACCGGATCGATCACCGATCGCAGCTCCGCCAGGATCCGGCCGAGAGCCGCGTCGCCGACAAGCAGGGGCTCCCCACCGTGCAGGATCACCGCGACGCGGTCCAAGCCGTGGCGGGCGGCGTGCTCGGCGATCCGGATGGCGGCGACGCGGACCGTCGCCGGATCGATCACCGCGGGGCGGCGAAGCCAGCCCCTGTCAGGGTCGCCGTAGACATAGCAGTGATCGCAGGCCAGGTTGCACCGGCTGGCCACCTTGAGCACGTACTCGGTGATCGGTCGCATCGGGATCCGGGTCATCGCGACCGCGGGGGACACGGCTCAGATCCCCGAGTTGAAGGTGACGCCCCCGTCGAGACCACGCTGGCGGTCGGGCGCCAGCATCCGCCGCACCTCTTCGTCTCGTCCGTCGTCGGTACCCGGGTCAATCTTGCTCAACGGCAGCGAGAGGAAAGCCTCCAGGAGACCTTGCTCGGCAGCCAGCAGACCTGGAGCGGAACGATCCACGCGACCCCTCTTATGCAGCGATGACGAGTCCTGCCCAGTGTAGGGATGATTGCGCACGATGTCACCGGCCCGGCCGCAGAACCCGCACCATCGGTAGCCGGTCGTTGCTGCCGGCGTACTGCGGACCAGCAGCGAGATCTCGATCCGTTCCCCGGGAACTCCCGCAGCAGCGTACGCCAATGCACTCGACTCCGTGTCCGCTCCGCCTGCCAACGCTGTCGTCCGCGGCGTCGCCCTGATCGATCAGGACCGCCCCCGTGATCTAGATGATCGATTCCAAGGGGTCAGTGGTCGTAGGCCAGCAGGGACCGTTTGACGGGCTGGCCGGAGCGGTCGTTGTGCCAGATCGCCGCGGTCAGTGCCAGGATGCGTTGGGCGACACGGACCCAGACCCCGGCGGGTGTGCGGCCGGCGTGTTGTTCGAGGTCGAGCTGGCCCTTGAAGGTGTCGTTGATGGACTCGATGACCTGCCGCAAAGGCTTGAAGAACTCGCTGCCGGCCCGGGCGGCCTCCCCTTTGCGGGCCGGGCGCAGCAGCTCCAGCCCGGCGTCGGTGAACTCGGCCTCGAACTCGCGGCCGAAGTAGTTCTTGTCCCCGATCATGATCTGTCTGGTCCGGCCGCCGGTCAGCTCGGGATCGGCGTGAAGGATTCCGAGCAGGGTCTGGCGTTCGTCGGCCTTGGCGCCGGTCAGGGCGAACCCGACCGGCAGCCCGTGCAGGGTGCACAGCAGATGCAGCCGCAGTCCCCAGAAGTAGCGTGAGTGGCTGGCGCAGTAGCCGTACTCGGCCCACCCAGCCAGGTCCGAGCGCTGCACCGCGTCGCGGGACCGCGCGCACTCCACCGGGGTGGAGTCGACCACCCAGACGTCGTCGGTCCACAGCGTGGTGTCGCGGGCCAGCACCCCGACCAGCCAGCTGATCGTGGTGCCCAGGCGTCGCAGCCGCTTGTTGTAGCCAGGCTGTTTGGGCAGGTACCGGAACAGATGCCCCAGGTGAGACCGGGCCCAGCGCAGCCAGCGGGCCTCGCTGGTGTGCCCGAGCAGGGCCTGCATCACCGCCAGCGTGACCAGTTCCGCGTCGGTGATCTTCGGAGTGATCCCGATCTTCGGGCGCCACGGTGCCCACTCGGGCGCGCTCTTCAGCAGGTCGTCGGTTCGGACGTAGAGTGCGGTCGCGAGGGTGTCCAGATCAGCGTCCACGAGAGCCTCCTGCTCATCGCCTGGGTTAGCAACGCTGATCTTGGATGCCCTCCACCACTCTTCGGGCCACGCCACGCCGCCCCGACCCCTTGGAATCGATCATCTAGGCTCGCCCCCTGTGCTGCTGCTGGCCCTGGACACCGCGACGCCGGCGGTCACCGCCGGGGTGCTGCGGCTGCGCGTCGTCGGCCCCCCGGAGCTGCTCGCGTCGCGGGTGACCCGGGGGGCCCGAGCGCACGG